>NZ_ASRV01000128.1 GCF_000401215.1 Clostridium sartagoforme AAU1
GTTGTTAATCGTGCATTGTTAATTGTTAATTGAATAAATTGCTTCGCAATTTATATCATAGCCTGTTCCCTGTTACCTATTCCACATTCCCTATGACTGTGAACTGTGAATTGCGGACTGTCAACTGTATCAAAACGGTGTTTCAAACGCTTCAAACTTTGGCCAGGCTTTATCTCCCCTTTCAACTTCAACTTCTTCCTTATTAAATTCCCAAGGAATATCTAATGAATCCCAATGTACCCCACCTCTTAATTCTTTTACAAATGGCTTTGTAACCTTATAATAAACTAACGCATCTTTGTTTCCCTTTATATAATATCCATGTGCACATCCGATTGGTATATATATTAAATTTCTATTATCTTCATTTAAATTAACTGATGTGTATCTACCGTAAGTTTTAGATTCTTTTCTTAAATCTATCACTACATCCTGTATTTCTCCTGATATGCAAGTTATCAGCTTATCATGCCCTTCTGGAGGCAATTGAAAATGCATCCCTCTTACTACTCCGGGCTTTGCTATAGCATAGTATTCTTCTTTGAATTCTGTGCTTAATCCATATATATTGAATTGAGTATCATTAAAAACTTTAATCAAATCACATGTACTTTCCATGAAGACAGTTGGTGTTATTAAGCAGCAGCCTTCAACTTCTAATTGTTTAACTCTAAACATAGTATAATATCTCCTTTTAGTCTCTAAAATTCTTTAACTTTATATAAAAAATAAAGCCTAGAAATTAAGTCCCTATTTTAATATATGAGACAAAAGTTAAATAGTGAGAATTTTAAAGTTAAAAGATAAAATTTTGTAGAAAGTTGTATTACTAATTTTCTAGAACAGCTGCTCTTATAATTTGTGAAGCTATATTTGCTGCCGAACCTGCTCCATTTTCGCCCTTTTCGACTATTACAGCAACTGCAATCTTAGGATCATCTAAAGGTGCTGCTGATATAAACCATCCATGAGGTATTCCTTCAGCACCATTTTCTATATAATCTGCTGTACCTGTTTTTCCCCCAGCATTAGTACCTTCAAAGGCTGGCCATCTATATATATTATTAGATACTAGAAACCCCATATAACCTTTTATTGTTTCTGCTATCTCCTTTGAAATCACATTATTTTTTAATGTTTTATTTGGTATTTCTTTAATTGTATTTCCATCCTTATCTACTATTTTATTTACCAATTTAGGCTCCATAAGAACTCCATCATTAGCAACTGTAGCTGCAACTATAGCCATCTGCATTGGACTTGATAAAACACTTGCCTGACCTATACCACTTTGAGCTATATTACCTACTTCATATTCCTTCAAGGCTGGAAACCTACTTTGTATTATTGAAAGCCCTATTCCATCCATTCTATAATTAAACCCAAACCTTTCTGCTACTTCTTTTAACTTCTCGTTTCCCATCTCCATTGCAAGAGTTCCAAAAACTACATTACTAGAAACTCTGTATGCCATTTGTAGATCTATATTTCCATGTGCTTGTTTCATATAATTATTAAGTTCTGTGCCATCTGGAAATGTTATTTTTCCTGTATCACCAAAAGTTCTATTAACTATACTTGGATCACTTTCTAAAGCAGCAGCTAAAGTTACTGTTTTAAATACGGATCCAGGTGGATATAACCCATCTATTGTTCTATTTAATAATTTACTATCTAAATCTACTCCAGTATTTGCATCTTCTATAACTTTTTCAAGATCGGTAGGATTATATGTTGGCTTTGATATCATTGCTAATATTTCTCCTGTTTTAGGGTTTATTGCAACTACAGCCCCCTTTAAATCTCCCATTGCATCATAGGCAACTTTTTGAAGATTATAGTCTAAAGTGGTTACTATTCCATTCCCAACTTTTTCTTCATTTCTATTTTCAAAAGCTTTTTTTATATCAAAATCCTTTAGTAAGCTTCTAATACTATTAGAGAAACTACTATATTTTGACAATTCACTATCATACTCTTCTTCTAATCCAGTAATACCAAATCTTTCATCTATATATCCTAAAGCATGAACATATAAATCACCATAGATATACTCTCTATTTTGATTAAATTTATCTTCTCTAGTACTTTTAGTCATTGGATTTCCATCTTTATCATATATTGTTCCTCTTAAAACTTCATTTCTCTTTGCCCAAAGCCTTTTATTGCCTGAATCATTTGCTATATCAGGTCCCTTAAAGACTTGAAAATAGGCTATATATGATATTAATGCTATAAAGCAAAAAAGAAATATCACCATAATGTTTCTTACGCTTTTTGCTAAATCACTCATAAAGTCCTCCTTGTTTTTAAACATATTAATACAATTATAACTATAAAGTTATATATTTAAACTATAAAATTAAAGGAACTGTTTTAAACAGCTCCTTTATATTATACATCAAATTTTTTTATTATACCTTAAATTCTGCAATACTTTCTTTCATTTCCATAGCTAATACCTTAAGATCACTAGCTAGACTTCGTATTTCCTCCATTGAACTAAACTGTTCTTCTGTTGATGCTGTTATTTCTTCTGTCGCTGCTGCTACTTCTTCCATTGAAGCTGCACTAGTTTCTACTATTTTTAAAATTTCCTCTTTTTTAGAAGTAACAACATTATTAGAATCGATAATTGATTTTATCGCACTCTTCATGACTCTAATCTCATCACTTATATTTTTCAAAGATGATACTGTTTCCTTAACACTAGTGCTTTCATTTATAGAAACAACTTTTGTCTCTCCTAATACATCTACTGCCTTGCTTATCTTTTTATTGATGTCTAAAGTCGTAACTTTTATTATGTCTGTAGCCTCTTTAGAATTTTCTGCAAGTTTATTAATTTCTTTTGCTACTACAGCAAACCCCTTACCTACTTCACCTGCGTGGGCAGCTTCAATCGAAGCATTTATTGATATTAAGTTTATACTATTTGCTATATCATCTATTATTTTTATAAAGTCATCTATTTTTTTTGTACTTCTTGAAATATCTATTATATCTATAGATAAATCTTCTATCGAACTTTGTAGAGCTGAATTATCTATTAAGAGTTTTTGCATTCCTTGATTGTTATTTTCTACATTTTTACTTAATACTGAATATAGATTGTTTAAAACATCAATAGTCTTTGACACATCATTTATAGAATCTCCTAATGTATTAATATTATTAGATATATCAACCATGCTACCTGCTTGTTGTTGTGCAACTATTGAAATATTTTGGATTGAAGCTGATACTTGTTTTGATATCTCATACATACTATTAGATGAATCATCTATGTTTGTACTATTTTCTGATAAATTTTGTGATAATAAAAGATTTTCTTTCATTACACCTTTAAGTATATCAAAAGAATTATTTAGTTCCCTTATAGCATCTCCTATTTCATCATCTAATTTTATGCTTGATCTTTTAGTGAAATCTTTTTTTCCCATTGCTTTACTCATATTATTTATATCAATGATGGCATTTAAATACTTCTTAATAATTACTGATGCAATTAAAGTTATTACTAATGCAACTATTGCTGTAATTATTATTGTAATTGCTATACTTTCTAATATACTTTTATTTAACATTCCTTTATCGTAAATACTTGTAACTTTAAAGTTATTGCTAAATTTATGATAAAATACTATTTTACTATCTTTACCTATTTTTATCTCATTGCTTTCTTTATTTTGCTCTATTAATCCATTTAATTCAGCATTTATTTTTGTATTGATTTGCTCCTTATTCGTACTCGCTATTATAGTTCCAAAACTATCTGTTAAGTTAACTTCTATTCCTTCTATATTTATAGTATCAATTTGGTCTTGAAATATAGATACTGAAGTTTGAACATAATATTCTCTATTATCAAATTTTGCTTTTATTACAATAAATCCTTTATCTCCTGATACTACTATATTTGACCAGGATACTCCTCTTACTCCACCTTCAGCGAATGTTAATGCATCTACATAAGCTTTACTTAGTCCCCCTGAGTATGCTATAAATCCCCCATTATCTTCCTTAACTGCTATAGAAACAACATATGGATTACTTTTCATTAAAGAATCTACAAAACTATTTGCTCTATCCTTGTATCTTATTCCATTTTCAATTGAATATATTAAATCTTCCAATTGGACAATACTTTTATTAACTATATTTTCACCAAAGCTATTTGTTTGTTTTAAAGAATCATTTACTCTATTTGTCTCATTTTTATAAATTATCACTGCTGAATACGTTGCCAAGGAAAAGCTCGTTAGTAAAATAATAATTACAAGAAAGATTATTATTTTTTGAGCAATTGTTATCCTTCTTTTCTTATTACCTTTTGATTTTTCAAGTTTTTTAGCTTTAGTTCTTTTCCCAATCTTGTCCTTAAGCTTTGTATTTGTGTTATTAGACAAATTTACCCCTCCCCCGAGAATTTAATAGTTTTTATTTAATAAATATATACATTTTACCGTAAAATAAAGAGTAATGAATTTTATCATTACTCTTCTAATATTATACTATATTCCACTATAATTTTACATTGTTTTATAATTTAATATTCTTCTGATATTTTTTGTAAAATGCCCAAAGCAAAAAACATTGTTAACATAGAGCTACCTCCATAACTTATAAGAGGTAGTGTTATTCCCGTAAGAGGTATAACTGTAAATATTCCTCCTACTATAACCAGAGTCTGACAAGCTATCATTGTACTAAAGCCCACAGCAGCCAATTGACTAAACCTATCATTAGTTAAAAATGCTATTCTTATTCCTCTGTAAAATAGAAGGAAGTATATTATCATAACTCCAATTGCGAATATCATTCCAAATTCTTCACAAATAACAGCAAATATAAAATCACTTTCCCTTGCAAATATTAAATCTGGATATCCATTTCCAAGCCCTACTCCAAATAAGCCACCTGAGGCTATTGCATATAATCCTTGAACTATTTGATATCCTTCATCACTAGCATATTTCCATGGATCAAGCCATATCATAACTCTTCTCTGTACGTGTCCAAAAACTTTATAAGCTGCCACAGCACCTATTGCTGATAAACCTAAGCATGTAAAAACATATTTTTTCTTAGACGTTGCTATGTATAGCATAGTAACTGAAATACCAAAGAATATTAATGTTGAACCTAAATCTGTTTGCAGCACCATACAAATTAAAGAAAACATAACTATTATTGCCGGTTCAATTAGCTGCTTAAAATCATCCTTAATAACATTTTTATTTTCATATGTCATAAGTGATGCTGCTAAATACAAAACTAGCGCTATCTTACCAAATTCAGATGGCTGGAATCCAAATGGACCTATAAATACCCAGTTCATAGCTCCATATGTTTCTACATTAAATATAAGTCCATATATTAATGCCATTGGCATAAATACTAAAGTAGCTATCATATATATTTTTTTATATTTAGCAAAACTCTTTAAGTCTGGCATAGCTACTACTATAGCAATATATGATACTATTCCAAGTATTGACCATATTAATTGTTTAATAGCAAAATCAGGGTCTATTCTATAAAGAACAGCTATTCCTACTACTGCTAATATACTTGAAAATATAAGCATAAACTTATCACCATCTGGATAAAATCTTCTTATTAAATAATGAGAAAATCCTACTATAATGCATAGTATAACTCCCATAATTAATGCTTTAGTATCAAATGGCTTCTTTAATAGGGCTAGGCTTGTAAATAAAAGTATGCACAGAAGATAAATTAATTTTAAGACTCTTTTTTCTAATTTTAATGCACTATTCATAATCTCACCTCTAATTCTTCTCTGCCCTTATCACCTTAAATATAGCACTTCCTATTCTTATTTTATCGTTAGCTCTGATTTTAGCAAATTCATTTATTCTTTCATCATTAATGAAAATACCATTGGTACTATTTAAATCTTCTATAACTATTTCATTATTTTTAACTATAATCTTAGCATGATTTCCTGAAGCATATTGATCATCTAATTTTATTGTATTTCCTTCTCTTCTTCCTATTGTTATTGTCCCTCTTAACAATAAAATAGACCCCTCTTCTAAGTTTGAGTTTTCACCTGTACTTAGTACTTCTATGCCATAATTCTTTTTAGTAGAAGATTGTCTCTTTCTTCCCCCACCTTTTACATCCTTGTACATTATTTTTAGTGCATAATAAATTATAAAATATAATATTATAATGAATGCTATACCAAAAACTAATGTCATTAGCTTTGAAAAACCCATCTTTTCACCTCAAAATTAGTATTCTATTACCATTATATATTAAAACTTCTAGTTAAAAATAACAAGTATACTTAACTTATCTTAACATCTTTTTAAGATATTTACCTGTATATGAGTCATTTATCTCACTTATTTGCTCTGGAGTGCCTGTTGCAATTATTGTTCCACCTTTGTCTCCACCCTCTGGACCTAAGTCTATTATATAATCTGCACACTTAATCATATCTAAATTATGTTCTATAACCACTACTGTATTTCCTGATTCAACAAGTCTTTGAAGTATTTCAACTAACCTGCTTACATCATCTACGTGAAGTCCAGTTGTTGGCTCATCTAATATATAAAGAGTTTTTCCAGTACTTCTTTTTGAAAGTTCAAAAGCTAATTTTATTCTTTGTGCTTCTCCTCCTGATAATTGAGTTGAAGGTTGACCAAGCCTTATATATCCAAGTCCTACATCATTTAATGTTTCCATTTTATTTTTTATTCTTGGAATATTTTCAAAGAATTTCATAGCTTCTTCTACAGTCATATTTAATACATCATCTATTGATTTTCCTTTATATTTTACTTCTAAGGTTTCCCTATTATATCTTTTACCCTTACATATATCACACGGAACATAAACATCAGATAAAAACTGCATTTCAATTTTTACTATTCCATCTCCTGAGCAAGCTTCACATCTTCCACCTTTTACATTAAAGCTAAATCTTCCTGGCTTATAACCTCTCATTTTAGCTTCTGGAGTTGTAGAAAATAATTCTCTTATTATATCAAAAACTCCTGTATATGTCGCTGGATTTGATCTTGGTGTTCTTCCTATAGGACTTTGATCTATATCTATTATTTTATCAATATTCTCGTAGCCTGTTATTTCCTTATGATCTCCCACAGGATTCTTACTTCTATTTACCAATCTATTAAGTCCCTTATATAATATTTCATTTATTAAAGTACTTTTACCTGAACCTGATACGCCTGTTACTGCAGTTATTGTACCTAGTGGTACTTTTATATTAACATTCTTTAAGTTGTTTTCTTTTGCTCCTTTAACAGTTATAAAGTTACCATTTCCTTTTCGTCTTTCAGTTGGAATCTCAATTTTCTTTTCTCCTGTCAAGTATTGTCCTGTTATGGAGTTCTTGCATTTTTTTATCTCTTCAATAGTTCCTGCTGCTATTATTTCTCCGCCATGCTCTCCAGCTCTAGGGCCTATATCTACTATATAATCTGCTTCTTTCATTGTATCTTCATCATGCTCAACTACTATTACTGTATTCCCAACATCTCTTAAATTTTTTAAAGTAGCTATAAGTTTATCATTATCTCTTTGGTGAAGTCCTATACTTGGTTCATCTAAAATATATAAAACTCCCATAAGGGCTGAACCTATTTGTGTTGCAAGTCTTATTCTTTGTGCTTCTCCTCCTGATAAAGTTCCTGCACTTCTAGCTAGATTTAAATAATCTAATCCCACATCTACTAAGAATGTAAGCCTATTTTTAATTTCTCTCACTATTTGTTCACTAATTTTTTTATCTTTTTCAGAAAACTCTACAGAATTAATATAATCAAGTTCCTCTTTAATTGAATAAGTTGTAAATTCATAAATGTTTCTATTTCCTACTAATACAGATAAAGCTTCTTTATTTAATCTTGCTCCTTTACATTTTGGACAAGCATTGTTCCCCATATATTGTTCTATATTAGTCTTTATATCATTAGAATTAGTTTCCATGTATCTTCTCTTTAATGAATTTATCTCACCATCATAAGAATAATTATATTGAGATTTCACACCATCTTTAGTATATGTAACTTTTATTTTCTTACCATTAGTTCCATAAAGAATTAAATCTAAAGCTTCTCTGCTCAACTCTTTCACTGGTCTATTTAAATCTAAATCATATTCATGACTTAAAGCCTGTAGAATTGCATAAGTCCATGATTCTTCTTTAAGTCTTCCTTCTCCCCAGGTTGCAATTGCACCTTCCATTATACTTAAATCTTTATTTGGTATTATTAAATCTTCATCTAATTCCATTAATGTACCAAGTCCATCACAATAATCACATTTCCCATAAGGTGCATTAAAGGAAAATAACCTTGGTTCTATTTCATCTATACTCATACCACATTGTGGACATGAAAACTTTTCACTGAATAATATATCTTCTCCATCTATTATATTTATAGTTACTATACCTTCAGCAAGCTTTAACGCTGCTTCAATTGAATCTGTTAATCTTCCCTCTACGCCTTCTTTAATAATTATTCTATCAATAACAGCCTCAATATTATGTTTTTTATTTTTATCTAAAGTTATTTCTTCTTCAGTTAATTCATAAATTGAACCATCAATTCTTGCTCTTACATATCCACTTTTCTTCAACTTTTCTAGAACTTTTTCATGCTGTCCCTTTTTACCTCTAATTACAGGTGCTAAAACTTGAATTTTAGTTCTATCTTCAAAAGCCATTACACTATCCACAATTTGATCTACCGTTTGCTGTTCTATTGGTATTTTGCATTTAGGACAATATGGCTTTCCTACTCTTGCATATAGAAGCCTTAAGTAATCATATATCTCCGTTATAGTCCCAACAGTAGATCTTGGGTTTTTACTAGTAGTTTTTTGGGCTATTGAAATAGCTGGAGATAATCCTTCTATATATTCAACATCAGGCTTATCCATTTGTCCTAAAAATTGTCTTGCATAAGATGAAAGAGATTCTACATATCTTCTTTGTCCTTCTGCATATAAAGTATCAAATGCCAAAGATGACTTTCCTGATCCTGACAGCCCTGTAAATACTACTAATTTTTCTCTAGGAATTTCTAGTGATACATTTTTTAAATTATGTACTTTCGCACCTTTTATAATAATTTTATCTTTCATATCAAATGCCCCTTCTTATTTTATAACATTAGTTTTTCATTTACTTTAAAATTTAATCTCGAACAAACGTTCTTTATTATATTCTAAATTTTATTATAATTATTGTCAATTACATAATAACTTATTATTTAATAATTATTTTCTTAATCTTTTAAATTTTATACTTTTTACGTATTAGATTAAGAGCTGTTATAAAACATTTTTATAACAGCTCTAATAAAATATTATTAATTTTTTAATTATTAAGCTTAAACTCAAAACCATTAATTTTATCCTTAGATATAGAATCTATATCAATTTCTATAATACCATCACTTTCATCTAATATATCAAAACTAGTAATTACTTCATATATTTTATATAAGTTTTCACCAATTTCCTGTTGATGGACTGATTGGCTATTGAATTTATATTTGTTTTCTTCTTCTTTAAATTCTATTCCTTCAACATTTTCAGTTTTTAATTTTAAAATATTATTTTCATAGCCTTCAAAAGTAGTATTATATTCATTATCTTGAACAAGTTTATTTTTTAAGTCTACTATTATTTTTTTATCATACTTCTTATCATAAAAAATTCCATCACATTTAAATGTAATATTCCCAATCTTGACTTCACCTTGGAATTCTATATTATTATTTCCATATCTATCATTAATAAAATATGAAGATGAAATCTTGTGTTCATTTCCATTTCTATCTATTAATACTGGATTTTCAAATTTAACAAATTTATAATCATCGCTATTTAAAATAAAAGTCATGCTTGTTCTTGTTTTAGAAGTCTTTATTTCTTTTATTTCAATATCTCCAACTTCAGTTTTAATCACCTTGTTATTAATAGAAATATTATCTAAGCTATGATTAAACTTTTCTTCTAATTTTATTGGAATCTTAAAAACCGCTAGTTTTTCTGATTTATCCTTATTATAAATATTAAATATTAATAAAAATTCCTTTTCAAATTCTTCAAAATTACATTGAATATAATTCCCACTTTTCCCATAAGCCTCTGTAGTATAGGTATAAAAAGCACTTATTTCTTCTTCATCATTTATATCCATTAATTTTACATCTGCTTTATAGTCTTCTGCTAATTCGTATTCTATCCACATAGATTTATAGTCTCCAACTATATTACTTACACTTAACCTAATTCCATTTATCTCATTTTCATACCTTATATCATGCACTAACCCCTCTTCTACTGCATGATTAAATCCCTTATCTATAGTTAAAAGCTCTGCTAACTTTCCTATTATAGGAAGACTTTGAGCTAATGTTGAAAACCTTGGAACCACATTCAATACTATAAAAAATGTTATTAAAGATGCTGCAATTATTTTCGCCATAAATTCTATCTTAGTACTTTTTTTCTTTCCTTCATTAATAGATTTTATAATTAAAGAATCTAACTTTTCTGGAATCTCAATATTTTTATATACTATTTTTTCTTTTTCAAATATATCCTTCATAATTATTCCTCCTCAATCTCTTTTCTTAGTAAATTTAAGGCCTTATGAATTTTATTTTTTACTTGAGATTCCTTTAAGCTTAATATTTCAGATATTTCTCTTGTTTTATAACCATGAAAATACTTTAATATTATTATTAACCTAAGTTCTTCATCTAAATTTTCAATTAATAAATTAAAACTATCTCCTTGATCTTTTGATTTATTAATTAGCACTTCCATATCTTTATCTTCTACTAATATTGTTCTAGAATTTTTTCTAATATAATCTATTGCAGTATTTATAAGAATCCTTATAAACCATTTATCAATCTTATCTAAATCTTTTATACTTGTAAGCTTAGCGTATGCCTTTACTATGCTCTCATGTATTACGTCCATAGAATCTTCTTTATTCTTTAAGTAAATATAAGATATTTTAAAGAACTTTTCTTTATTTTTATGAATATACTCTTCAAAAATCTTTTCTCTCGCCCTTTTAAACACTATTTTTCCCCCAATCATAAGCCTAATTTACTTCCTTATATATTATAGACGAATGAGGCAGTACTTTTGTTTAAATAAATTTTTCTAAATCCTCAGATCTCTTATAAGCATTCTTCACAATACTCTTTGGATAACCTATGTATTCTAACAACTTTATAGCATTTTTAGTCTTTGAGACTCCAGATTTAATTTTATAATCAAAACTAAGTCCCTCTTTGTTATCAACTCTTTCACTAAAATAAAAGAATTCGTAATTTTCTTTTAGAATATCAGCTAATTCCCTATCATGAGTTGCAACTATTGATATTGTCTTTTTAGAATTTATATATTTTAAAATTTCTGCAGAAGCGGCTATTCTTTCTGTAGGGTTTGTACCTCTAAATATTTCATCTATTGGGCAAAATACTGGAATTTCTTTTTCAGTTGCATTTATTATTCTTAATATAGATTCTGCTTCTGCTAAATAATAACTTTTTCCTTCATTTACATCATCACTAGGGCTAATTGAAGATACTATATTAAAAATACAGCTTTTATATTTTTTTGCTAAAACAAAATTAAAGCATTGAGCAAATACTATATTTATACCAAGCATTCTTAAAAATGTAGATTTTCCAGACATATTTGTTCCTGTTAAAACTATACCCTTAGTATTAATATTAATAGAATTTGAAACTGCATCTTCAACTAAGGGATGGATTCCTTCTTTTATTTCTAATTGAACTTCTTTTATAAACTCAGGCTTAGAGAAGTTCCCATTTAAACTTCCTTGATAGCATGCTACAGATATTAAGGCTTCTATTTCTCCCAATACACAGTAAAGTTCTAATATTAAATTTCTCTTTTCTTCTATTTCACCACTGATTTTATAATAAGCAGCTTCTTCTAGTAAGAACATTACTGATATTCCCTCAAAAATTCCTGCAAAAGCTTTCCCAAATCCAATTACTCTAGTACCCTTATCTATAATCTTTATTTCATTTAAGATACTTTCCATTTTTACTTTATATTCTTTAAGCTCTTCTAAATCAATTTTACTTACCTTTTTTGCAGCAACTATAATTCTTCTCAAATATACCAAACCAACATCTTTAATTTCTTTGGTTTCCTTATTATTTATATAGCTATTTATTAAAACTACACCAAATAAAGCAATTAAGAATTTAGGATTGGCCATCACTACAGTTAAGATAGCTAATATTAACGGTAGTATCGTTCCCAAGAAAGTATATATATAATATTTCTTTTTATTTATAATTAAATAATCCTTAATCATATCTAAAAGTGAATTTTTATTATCATATCCCAAATTAAAATAATGAACATGAACCTTTGCTCTTAAATCTATATTATCTCTAAATAAATCTATTAGCTTACTTCTCTTTTTTAATACATCATTATTAACATGAATATTTCTAAGCATACAATACAAAGCTGATTCTCCAGCACTGCTATATGTTCTATCAATTTTTTCATATACATTACTCATATCTAAATCATTATAACTTTGATCATCTAAAGAATATTCTTCCTCTTCCTTCATATCATATAATGCTCTTATTAATGAAAAATCTCTTCTTTTACTCTTCTCATATTTATAATCATTTTTTAAATCACTAGCTCTCATATATTTCTGTCCCCCTATTTTTATATATAATATTACACCAAATCTAAAGTTGTAATTCTACATTAATAGGGCTGTCTGTGACAGCCCCATCATATTATCTGTATCTTATTTATATAGTTACTGATTAATTCTTTTATCAATGTCTCTTCTTCCATACATAATACGGATAACATTAACTGTTTTATCTTCAGTATTAGAAATATAGAATACAACGAAATTATCTACTGACATCTGTCTAAGTCCTTTACTATACCACGGTTCCTTTTCAAAAACTCGAAATCGCTCAGGCATTTCATCCAAACTTAGTATTCCCTTTTCAATTTTTTCCAATTGCCTAGCTGCTATTTCAGGCTCAAGCAAAGTAAATGCAATATATTCATAGATACCCCTCAAATCAGTATCTGCTTGCTTGGTCAATACAATTTTATATTTCATATACCATAATCCCTACGTATATCTGAAAAAACCTCTTTAGCAGATTTTGTGTTTCCTTCAGTAAAATCAGTATATCCTTTTTTCAATTCTTCATTGAGTTCTGTTTCAGTTAAGTTTGAAAACACTATAGGTTCTATATCAGGAAGCTTAACCTCAAAAGGAATTCCTCTTTGCATAACAACCTGTTTTAAAAATATATTTACTGCGTTAGATACTGGAATACCCAATTGCCCTAAAATTAATTCTGCCTGCTCCTTAAGTCCCGGTTCAAGCCTTACAGAGAGATTTGTTGTTTTTGCCATTGCCAATCACTCCTTTCATATATTTATCTTATGTCATTGTATTTACAAATGCAATACACTCATCAAAATAAAAATTATATTTTGAATTGCTTCATATAAACTAATCATATTAAATAAGACTCTTCCTCCTTAACTGTGAACTGTGCCTTGTCAACTCTCAACTGAACTAAACTCCTTCGTAATTAAACAGTGGAATAAAACTCTCCTTATCAGTACCTTCTTCTTGTATAAATCCATTTTCAACTCCTAAATCTAAAGCATAATCTATTAGAGAATCATAATGTTTTTTATTTAATGGTTTATTTATCTCTGGATAATCTTTAACATGATCTAAAGGAGTATATTGATTCATAATACTAATATAGACCTTATTTCCGTATGTATTATAAATGTAATCTATTATCTTTTTTGAATCAAATAAAAGTCCTGGTAACATAAGATGCCTTATTATTACGCCTTTTTTAACTATTCCATTTTCATCAAAATCAACTTCCCCAACTTGATTTACCATTTCATCAATTGCTTCTTTTGCAAATTGAAAATAATTTATAGCTTTTGAATATTTAGTGGAATATTTATTATTGAAGTATTTTAAATCTGGAAGATATACATCTATATACCCTTTTAATAATTTTATAGTTTCTACATTTTCATAACCACTGCTATTATAAATTATAGGAAGCTTTAACCCCTGCTTTCTAGACATCTTTATAGCTTCAATAATTTGCACCACATAATGTGTTGGAGTAACTAAGTTTATGTTTAATGCACCTTTATCTTGAAGTTCTATAAATATTTCTGCTAATCTTTCTGTAGTTATTTCCTTTCCATATTCACATTGACTTATATCATAATTTTGGCAAAAAACACATTTCAATGTACAATGAGAGAAGAATACTGTTCCTGATCCGTCTTCACCTGATATACATGGTTCTTCCCAATAATGAAGGGCAGCTCTTGCTACCCTTATTTTATCAGAAGCTCCACAAAACCCTCTATTCCCATTCAACCTATTTACACCACAATTTCTTGGGCATAAATTACAACTTTCTAATAATCCAAGCATTCCATCACCCCGACAGTAATTAGCAATTAACACTTAATAGTTAATTATTAAATTTTTAGCCTTTTAGCTTATTTATTATATCACGTAGCTCTGCTGCTCTTTCGAATTGTAAATTCTTAGCTGCATCCATCATCTCATCTGTGTACTTCTTAATTAACTTTTTCTTATCCTTAACTGAAAGATCTTTTGTATTTTCATTTTCCACTTCATATTTTTCTGCCTCTTCAGCAACCTTAGTTGCCTCTATCACATCTCTTACTTCTTTTATTATTGTTTGAGGCGTAATTCCATGTTCTTCATTATATTTAATTTGAATTTCTCTTCTTCTTTCGGTTTCCTTTATTGCTTTATCCATTGATTTAGTAATATTATCTGCATACATTATTACTCTACTTTCGGAGTTTCTTGCAGCTCTTCCTACTGTTTGAATTAATGATGTTTCAGAACGTAAGAACCCTTCTTTATCAGCATCTAAGATAGCTACTAATGCAACTTCTGGAATATCTAGCCCTTCTCTTAATAAGTTAATTCCTACTAAAACATCATATTCTCCAAGTCTTAAATCTCTTATAATTTCCATTCTTTCTATTGTCTTTATATCTGAATGCATATAAGTAGTTTTTATTCCTAAATCTGTTAAGTATTTTGTTAAATCTTCTGCCATTCTTTTTGTTAATGTGGTAATAAGAGTTCTAAAACCTTTTTCTGTAGTTTTCTTTATTTCTGCATATAAGTCATCTATTTGTCCTTTAACTGGCCTTATTTCTATTATCGGATCTAAAAGTCCAGTAGGTCTTATTACTTGTTCTGCAATATTTGTTGAATGATCTATCTCATATTGAGCAGGGGTTGCACTTACAAATACTACTTGATTTATTTTTTTTTCAAATTCTTCAAACTTTAATGGTCTATTATCATATGCACATGGTAGCCTAAATCCATACTCTACTAATGTATTTTTTCTTGATCTATCTCCTGCATACATAGCTCTAGCTTGTGGTAAGGTAACATGACTTTCATCTATAAACATTAAAAAATCTTCTGGAAAATAATCTAATAAAGTTTTAGGAGGCGTTCCTGGTGCTCTACCATCTAATACTCTTGAATAATTTTCTATTCCACTACAATAACCCATTTCTCTAATCATTTCTATATCATAATTAGTTCTTTGTCTTAGTCTTTGTGCTTCTAACAATTTCTCTTGACTATTTAATTCTTTAATTCTATCTTCTAATTCATCTTCTATAGTTCTTATAGCCTTTTCTAAAACATCCCTAGATGTCGCAAAGTGAGATGCCGGTGAAATGGATACATGATTTCTTTCTCCTATTATATTTCCTGTTAAAACATCGAATTCTCTAATTCTTTCTATTTCATCTCCAAAGAATTCAATTCTTATTCCTTTGCTAGAAGAATAAGAAGGAATAATGTCTAATGAATCTCCTCTTACTCTAAAGCTTCCTCTTGCAAAATCTATGTCATTTCTTTCGTATTGTATTTCAATAAGTTTTTTTATTATTTCATCCCTATCTTTTATCATTCCTGGTCTTAAAGATATTGTAAGTTTTTTGTATTCATCCGGATTACCAAGTCCATATATACAAGATATTGATGCAACTATTATTACATCTCTTCTTTCTAATAAAGCTGAAGTAGCCGAGTGTCTAAGCTTATCAATTTCATCATTTATTGAAGCATCTTTCTCTATAAATGTATCTGTTTGTGGTACATATGCTTCTGGTTGATAGTAATCATAATATGAAACAAAATATTCTACTATATTATCTGGAAAAAATTCTTTAAATTCTGAACATAATTGTGCTGCTAAAGTTTTATTATGAGCTAAAATAATCGTTGGTTTTTGTAATCTCTCTATTATATTAGCCATGGTATATGTTTTACCTGATCCTGTTACACCTAATAAAGTTTGCTCTTTATCTCCTCTTTTTATTGAATTAACTAAGCTATCAATAGCTTGAGGTTGATCTCCAGTTGGTTTAAATTTTGATACAATTTTTAATTCAGGCATATTATCACCCCCATATATTATTTTACATATTTATATTTTATCCTTTATGTTCATCTTATACAACGTATAACAATTAACTATTAATTATTAAAATAAAAAGAAAGCTTAGCGCTTTCTTTTCATTTCTTCTAATACCTTTTTAAAATTATCATTATCTACACTTAAAGCATTTTCTACATTCACCATTTTAGGCACGAGTAGCAATCCAAGCCTTTTATTCTTTGGAATTACTTTTAAATCGACTATTTCCCCGGAAATTTTCCTTATTTTAAGAGAAATTTCATGAATGTTATCTTTAACAATCTTAAAAATTTCAACTTCTGAAATAGCTTTTATATCATTTACTTGTATTATTTTATCTCCTCTTCTTATACCTGCTTCATGTGCAGGCGACATAGGAGCTACTTCTAATACAGATACTCCACTATCATCAGTGACATATTTATAATCTCCAGATTCCTCTAACTTATTTTGAACTTTAATCATTATTTCATGCCCCAATGGTGCAAATATTATAGTAACAATTTGTCCAATTATTCCAAATTGAGCTACTTGTGCTACTAAAGTTAGTATCACTCCATAAATAAGTATTCCAATACCTGAATATAATGGTTTTTTAATTTTATCATTGGTAAATGATACTGAGTTATATCCTACCACTCCATATAGAGGCATTGCAGTTATTATTGCTGTGCTTAATATCAATAAAGTTTCTGATTTATTTATTAAAGGCCACCAATTAGGTGTTTCAATTGCAGATGTTGCAACACTAGATATATCTCCAGATAAAGCTATGAATATAGCTACAGGCAGTGCCCAATATCTATTATAAGCAAATCCACCTACTATCTTATTTTCCTTATTTGAAAATACAGGTATTGCTCCTCTACTACCATCAAACATAACTAGAAAACCTTCTACAACATGCATAATCCCAACAAATGTCATAAGTGCTAATATGTTAACATTTATATACGATTGTGTTTTAGTGGCATTAGCTAAGAATTCTGATATTATGCTTATAGCTCCTAATACCGCTCCTGAGTAAGCAAAGCATATAAATCTCTTCTTTACAAAAAGTAAAAAAATAGATATTATAAACATTATTTCTATTCCAGAGTTCTCATTAAATATAATTCCTAAGCTACTTAGTACTAAACTTATAATAGCTCCAGCTATTATTCCTAATGAAAGTTGTGACAAAGTAAGTTCTAGAGGAGAGTTAATACTCTCCCCAATAGTCATTTTTTGCATTATTGTCACTTTTTTATTTTTTAAATAAAACATTACTCCTAAAACTATCAGCATAAATATGTGCATTGGCTCAACTATGGCATATGCTACCGTTCTTAGTGTATATAGTATTAACTCCATTTCTGAGCCTCCTATTTTAATTTATCTTTTATTGATTCTAAAGCCTTATTAAACTGTGGATCTATACTCCTATCATATTCTTTTGATAATATTTCTTCTGGAATAGTAACTTCTATATCCGGCTTAATTCCAACCTTGTGTATATTTTCTCCATTTGGAGTATAGTATTTTGAAGTTGTTACCTTTAATCCACCATTTCCATCTTTAAATTCTATTAATTGTTGAACAACACCTTTCCCAAAACTTGTTGTACCTATTGTAGTGCCTGCGCCATAATCTCTTAAGGCTCCAGTAACTACCTCTGAAGCAGATGCACTTCCTCCGTCTATTAATATAACTAAAGGCATTCCCTCAGCTTCTCCGCCAACAGAGTTTGATTCTTGCTTGTTGTCATACTTATCTATAGTATATGTTACTACTTTTCCCTTTGGTATGAATTGTGAAGCAACGTTAACTGCTTCTCCTAAAAAACCTCCTGGGTTTCCTCTCAAGTCCAAGATCATACCCTTCATACCTTGATTTTTTAGTTCAATTATCTTTTCCTTAAAATTCTTAGCCACATCTTCATCGAAAGAAGATATTTGTATATATCCTATATCTCCGTCTAAGACTTCTCCCTTTACTGAAATCATCTTAATTACATCTCTAATTATTGTTATATCAAGAGACTGAGAACTTGCTCTTGCAACTGTTAATGTTACTGGCTTACCTTGTTCTCCCTTTATCATAGATATTGTTTTTTCTACATTTGGCTCTGTTATGTCTTTTCCATCTACTTTTAATATAACATCGCCACTTTTTAGGCCCGCTTCTTCAGCTGGTGAACCTTCTATTGGTGCTACAACAGTAACCTTGTCATCCTTTATTCCTAACTGAGCTCCTATTCCAACAAAGTGTCCCTCACTTTGCTCTACAAATGATTTATATTCATCGGAATTCATAAATATTGTATATGGATCATTTAATGATTGAGTCATGCCTTTTATAGCTGCTTCTAATAAGGTGTCATCATCTATTTCTCCATCATATTTAGCTAACAGTGCATCCCTTACTTGGAATAATAAATCATATTTTTTAACATCCTTTATATCGCCTAAATCCTTCGCTACATCTTTACTTACACTTTTTAATGATAAGCCATTAAATGCAAATACATTCCCAATGTAGAAAAACATTATATTAGAAAATATAAATACTATAACTATTCCAATTATTATTAAGGATTTTTTATATTTATTATTTTTTTTTATATTTTTACTGTTATTTTCCTCCATATATTAATACTTCCTTTCATAAAACTCTCTCAGTGGGCTATACACATATTATCTATACTCTAAGATTGCTTTAAATATGTTTTAAGTGGAGATAAACCCCACTTAATTTATATTAATTATTTTTTCTTTTTGTTCTATATTTTATACATCTAAGAATTTTCTTAATGCTACTATACTTCCTGCTGCACCAACTAATATTCCACCTAGTAAGAATAGCCATGTTAATGTTCCAAGCACAAAGCTTGGTGTAACTAGTGTCACTAAGAACATATTTGAAACTATGTATCCATAAGCCCATTTATAAAGTGTAAATAATAATACGCTTGACAATAAAGAACCTACCATACCTATTATCATACCTTCTATTATAAATGGCCACCTTATAAACCAATCAGTAGCACCTACAAATTTCATTATTCCAACTTCTTTTCTTCTTGAATATACTGTTATCTTAGTTGTGTTAGTTATTAAGAATATAGAAACTCCTATAAATACTACAAATAATATTAATCCAGCTATTCTAACTCCACTAACAAATGAACTTATTGCATTTATCATTTCTTGTTGATTAGATATATTTTCTACACCAGTCATATCCTCTACGGCTTTTGTAATTTCATTTGCATCTTCTGGATTTTCTAATTTTACTATAAAAGAACTTGGAAGAGGATTATTTTGTAAATCATACCCTTGTAATAAACCAGGGTTATCTTTTAAGCTTTCTTTAAAGTTTAAAAATGCTTCTTCCCTTGATTCATATATTACTTCCTTTGCTCCCTTTTGCTCATTTAGCTTTAACTCTATCTCTCTTTGATCTAATAACTTTATATCATCTTTTAAAAAGACTTTAATCTCTACCTTGGATGCAACATCTTCTATTGCTTTATTAAAATTTAATCCTAATAAGGTAAATGTACCAAATATAAAAAATGTTATTAGTACAGTAATCATTGCTGCTATACTTAGTGTTCTATTTCTTCTAAGACTTTTCATTGCGTCTACAAAAAAGTATTTCAGTGTATTAATTTTCATTTTCGTACATCCCCCTCTTTGTATCTCTTGCTATATTTCCCTTCTCTATGGCAATAACTCTTTTTTTCATGCTATCAACTATTTCTTTAGCATGAGTAGCCATTAGTATGGTTGTTCCGGCCCTATTAATATCCTCTAATAAATCCATAATTTCTTTAGCTGTTTCTGGATCTAAATTTCCTGTTGGCTCATCACATATTAAAACTGAAGGATTATTAACTATAGCTCTTGCTAATGCAACCCTTTGTTGCTCACCACCAGATAGCTCAGTTGGGAACATCTTATATTTATGGGAAAGCCCTACTAATGATAATACCATAGGTACTCTCTTCCTTATTTCCTTAGGAGATGCCTCTACAACTCTCATAGCAAAAGCGACATTTTCATATACATTCAATGTCGGAATAAGTCTAAAGTCTTGGAAAACCATTCCTATTTTTCTTCTGTAATAAGGTATTTGTCTCCTTGATATAGTTGAAAGTTTTTTGCCTGCAACTGCTATGTCTCCAACTGTTGGTTCTATTTCCTTAATTAACATTTTAATAAAAGTTGACTTTCCTGATCCTGAAGGTCCAACTAAAAATACAAATTCACCTGATTCTATATTTATATTTACATCTGATAAAGCCTTTACATTATTATCATATAGCTTAGATACATTCTTAAATTCTATCATTTCACAACACCTCGCATAAGCGTATTATTTTAAAAGTTGTTAAACCTATAGCGTTATTATAGCATAACAAAGAGCAAGGAAAAACTTTTTTTATTCCTTTATCACTAATAAAATCTATATTTTTTCAAAATTCTTTTAAATTTTCATTATTTCTTAATAATCTGTAAATCCTTTACCTAACGCTTCTGTTGATTCACTTACAGTTAAAAAAGCTTCTGGATTATTATGCTTTATAAATTGTTTTAAAGTTATAAATTGACTTGAATTTAATACTGTATATATAACTGTTGTATTTTCTTTTGTATATCCACCTTTTCCAGTTAAAATTGTACATCCTCTATCTATTTCATTATTTATAAAATCTACTACTAATTTTTCTTTATTAGTTATTATAAATACTTGTTTTACAGGATTTATACCAGCACTAAATCTATCAACTAAATTTCCTATTAATATTGCACTTAAAAGACCAAATAATCCCTTTTCAACTCCAAATGAATATATTGCTAGTAATGTTACTGTACAATCTGCAATTAATAAACCTTGACCTATCGGTAAATTAAAGTACTTATTTATAATCTTTGCTAATATGCTTGTTCCACCAGTAGATGCATCTTGATGAAATACTATGGTTGTTCCTATTGCCAATACTGCTGATCCAAATATACATGATAGAATTAAATTCTCAGTTATAGCTTTAGGCTGTAAAAAGGTTTCGCAAATCCACATAATAATTGACATCATTACACTTGCATAAATACTTTTTGCTCCAAATGATCCTCCTATTAAGAAAAATGCTAATATAAATAAAATAACATTAAATATAAAAACTAAAATACTTGGATTTATATTTACCATTTTTGTTATTGCTAACGCTAATCCAGATACACCACCTGCTGCTATTCCATTTGGAAAGAAAAAGTATTCTAATCCTAAAGCTACTATTGTTACACCTACTGTTGATAAAAGATATTCTTTTAATTTATTCTTCATATGGTTTGTTTCCCTCCTAATTAAAATGTCCCCCTTGTTAGTACTATTATTGTATATTTCTAAATCCTTCTCCCATAACTTCATGAACTTCTCCAACAGTAATAAAAGCTCTAGGATCTATCTTGCTTATATGTTGTTTTAGTTTTATAAATTCACTTCTTCCTAGTACTGCATACAACACATAGGTATCTTTTCCTGTGAATCCTCCAACACCCTTTAAATAAGTACATCCTCTTTCTAAATCATTCATTATGAATTTACCTATTTCATCATTTTTACTACTTATTATAGTTACTTCCTTACATACATGGAATCCTTCTATAACTTTATCAATTGCTATACCATTTATTATGACTGAGATTAATCCATATAATCCTATATTTATTCCAAAAGTAATAGCTCCTAATAAGGTTATTATAAAATCTACTGCTAATAAAGACTTACCTATATCTATATGAAAGAATTTATTTAATATTTTGGCAATAGTATCTGTACCACCTGTTGATGCATTTGCATTAAATACAATTGCCATGCCTATAGCTGTTATAAAGGTTCCAAAAATAGATGCTAGCATTAAATCTTCTGTTAGTGCTTGAGGATTAAAAAATTTTTCTATTATAGTCATCATTCCAGCTAAACTAAAACTAGAAACTATTGTTTTTACCCCAAAACTTTTCCCAAGAAAAATAAATCCAACTATAAATAAAACTAAATCCATTATGAACACTAAGGGACCTGTTGATATTGAAGGTATATAGTGATTTATTACTATAGCTAAACCAGTTAATCCCCCTGCCGCTATATTATTAGGTATGAAAAAATATTCTAATGATAGTGCTACTAAAAATACTCCAACAATAATTAAACAATATTCCTTTATTTTTTCTTTCATTTTATATCCCCCTTCCTTAGAGAATCTCTATTATTTTCTCTCATATTATGCGTTTTTATCCGAAGTAAATTATAATATTTTAACTAAACAATTAAAGAATCTCATCTAATATTATATATATGTTTTAATTAATAATCTATATAATTAAAACTAGTATTACATATATGTTTTAACTAATAATATAAATATTATTTTCTTATAAGTTTAATAATGTTATTCAATTAAAATTACATTATTATCCTTATGCTCATACCTACTTTATATAATTTATAATTTCAATTAAAGTAAAAAGCTGTAGAAAACTTCTACAGCTTAGTGGTAAATATAGCTATTTTATATATATTTAAATTATTATAGTAAACTTATTTATTTCTTTAATGAAATTGCCTTTTTAGCCTTTTCTATTACATTATTAGCAGTTAATCCATAAGCCTCTAATAATTGATCTGGCAATCCACTTTCTCCAAATACATCATTTACACCAACCCTTAAAACAGGTACTGGAATCTCTTCACTTAATACTTCTGCAACAGCTGACCCTAGTCCGCCAATTATATTATGTTCTTCAACCGTAACTATTGCGCCTGTCTCTCTTGCTGCTTTAACTAGTATTTCTTTATCTATTGGTTTCAATGTATGAATATTTATTACTCTTGCAATAATCCCTTGGTTTTTTAATTCTTCTTTTGCTTCCAATGCAACATCTACCATTATTCCAGTAGCAATTATTGTTACGTCTTTTCCTTCTGCTAATGTTACACCTTTTCCTATTTTAAATTCATAAGTATTTTCGTCATTTATAACATTAACCGCTGATCTTCCAAGTCTAACATAACAAGGTCCATCATATTTTGCTATAGCTTTAATTGCTGCTTCAGTTTCTACTGCATCAGAAGGACATATCACTGTCATATTAGGAATACTTCTCATTAATGCTAAATCTTCTATTGCTTGATGAGATGCGCCATCTTCTCCTACTGTTAGCCCCGCATGTGTTGCACATACTTTAACATTTAATTTTGGATAGCATATAGAGTTTCTTATTTGCTCAAAAGCTCTTCCTGCTGCAAACATTGCAAAAGTACTAACAAATGGTATTTTACCGCAAGTAGATAAGCCTGCTGCAACCCCCATCATATTACATTCAGCAATTCCCATATTAAAGAATCTTTCTTCACAAACAGCTTTAAAATCTGCAGTCTTTGTAGATTTTGAAAGATCTGCATCTAAAACTACTATGTTATTGTTTATATTAGCTAATGATGCTAATGCCTTACCATAAGCTTCTCTTGTTGCAATCTTTTTACTCATTACTAGTTACCTCCAATTTCTGCTAAAGCTTGCTCGCATTGTTCTTTACTTGGAGCTGTTCCATGCCATGCAGCTTGATTTTCCATAAAAGAAACTCCTTTTCCTTTTATTGTATTACATACAACAACAGTTGGCTTTTCTTTGCAAGCTTTTGCTTTCTCTATTGAATCTAATATTTGCTCTATATTATGACCATCTATAACTAAGACATTCCATCCGAAAGCCTTAAATTTTTCATCTATTGGAGATGGATTCATAACTTTTGTTATATCACCATCAATTTGTAATCCATTAAAGTCAATGAATGCAGTTAAATTATCTAACTTATAATGACTTGCTGACATTGCTGCTTCCCACACTTGACCTTCTTCAAGCTCTCCATCACCTAGAAGAGTATAGACTCTATAATTCTTATTATCAATTTTTCCTGCTAATGCCATTCCTACAGAAGCTGAAATCCCTTGACCTAAAGATCCTGTTGACATATCTATTCCAGGTAAGTACCTCATACTTGGATGCCCTTGTAATCTTGAACCAATTTTTCTTAAAGTATTTAATTCTTCAACAGGAAAATAACCTCTTCTCGCTAGCACACTATATAAAACAGGGGCTGCATGTCCTTTTGACAATACAAATCTATCTCTATTTTCATCTTTAGGATCCTCTGGATTTATATTCATTTCATTAAAAAATAATGTAGTTAATATGTCTGCTGCTGATAATGAACCTCCAGGATGTCCTGAACGTGATTCTGTCAACATTGAAACTATATCTCCACGTACAGTTTTTGCTACTGATTTTAATTCTTCAACATTTTTTATCATTTTTTATCCTCCTAAGATTTTATTTGCCTGTAAATATATTGTGCTTTATTTACTAAAATTATTTTATCATAATATTTTTATTTTGTATATACTATTGAAGATTTTTTGTTATTCTAATATGTGTATTGTACCAATATTGTATATACTAATAGTCTGCAGTGTATAACTTTACTTCTTTTCTATAAACTTATTATAAAAGAAAAGAAACCCTAATCGGGTTTCTTAAGTATTTAATATACTCTTTTATCAAATAAAACTTTATACAAGATTTAAGCTAATTAGTAAAGCCTTATTAACTTTTTTCATATCCGAATCTGTCATATGTCCTATTTTCTCTTTTAATCTCTTTTTATCTAGTGTTCTTACCTGTTCTAATAAAACAACAGAATCTCTATTTAATCCATATTCTTCTGAAGAAATCTCTACATGAGTTGGTAATTTAGCCTTATTTATTTGAGATGTTATTGCTGCTACTATAACTGTTGGACTATATTTATTACCTATATCATTTTGAATTATTATAACTGGTCTAATTCCACCTTGTTCTGAACCTATAACAGGACTTAAATCTGCATAAAAAATATCCCCTCTTTTTACTACCATAGTCGTCATTAGAAATATCACACTCCGCAAAGCCAGTTCTCATATTCATTAATATCTGCAATTTCGCACTCGAAAGGAAGTTGTGAAAGCTCCAAATTAATTTTAGACATCTCTTTGTAACCAGCTTTCATTAATTCTATAAATTCCATATTAAATTGATTTTCATTATATTCTATTAAATTAGGGTCAATAAATTGACTCTTTTTTTTAATTTTAACTACATTTTTTATAAAGTGTATGTTTTTAACTTTTTAGACATAATTTGCCTCCAGGTAGTAAAAATCTATGTATAAATAAATTATATTGCAAATTATGTCACTTTGTCAAAACTTATGTTACACTTTTTATTTAATTTTCTAATTATATAATATTACCTATTAACAATTAACTGCTAATAATTATTTTTTATAATACCTTAATTTTCTTCTTATAGTTAAAACTATTATATATACTTATGTACTCCATTTTTTTTACTTCTTTCAGTGTACTAATGTTAATTTAAGATATTGAACTGGTTATTTTTATTTTATTTATTCTAGCAATCCATTATCTAATTGCTTTAATTTTTCAAAATCATTGTATACAATTCTTATTCTGTCTTTTCCATCCTTATCATATATAATTGCTCCTATTGGAGTTTTTTCTTGCTTATCTATAAAAATCCTAATCTTATCCAAATGATCGTTATCTAAAAACATCTCACAGGTAAATTCTATATATTCAGTATCTCCCCATTCTTCTTGTCCCTCTTTTATGCCATTTTCATCAATAGGATATGATAATAACTTATTCAAAAATGCTAAAGAATGAACTATATCCATTTCCTGTTCCATTGTATATTCCTTATTTGATATATTATCTTTAACTATAATCTTATTATCCTTATAAATTTTTGTTCTTTCTTCTCCAAAATCAATTCTTCCACCAATATCTTTTAAATAATATTGAGTAGTATCTTCTCTTTCTTCGTATCTACTGTTTTTTATTATATACTCCACTTTTGTACTGTAACATTTTATTTCTTTTAACGACTTAATTATGTCTTCATTAGTTGGCTCTGCTGTAACTCTAAATAATATTACTAAAATAATTGATATAATTGGTATACATACCATAAGTATTAATAATAACTTCTTTTTCATAAATCCTCCTAAAGCCTATCTGTTCATTATTACTAATATTAGCTTTAATCGGATTTTATTCATACTTTAATATTTATCTAGCTATATAATCCATAACTTTTGATATATTCTCTATAACTTCAGACGCCACTGTACTATACTTTTCAGAAGATGCCATCTCTCCTGATAATCCATGTATATATGTGCCAAGTAATGCTGAATTCATTATAGAATGATTTTGACCAAGAAGGGCTGATATTATTCCTGTTAAGCAGTCTCCCATTCCCCCTGAAGCCATTTTACTATTCCCAGTATTATTTATGTACACATCATCACCATTTGTTATTACTGTATTATATCCTTTTAATACCACAACTATATTATTTTCTTTTGCATATTTCTTAGCAACTTCTATCCTATTATCCTCAACAAATTCTATAGATTCACCTATAATTTTTGCCATTTCACCTGGATGAGGAGTAAAGATTGCTTTTCCTTTAATTTTTTTCATTATTGCTTTATCCTTTGTTAATAATTGAAGTGCTCCTGCATCAACAACAAAATATTTTCCTTTATAGTCTTCTATGTAATCCAATATATCTTTATATAACGCATCTCCAGTTGTTCCAGGACCAATTGCAATTACATCTGAATTATTAAGAGTTTCTTTTACCTTATCACGCTCCTCTATATCTAACGTCATAGCTTCAATAAGCTTACAACTTAATTTATCTTGTACATATCTTGAAGATATCAAAGTAGTTAATCCAGCACCAGATTTTACACATGCCTCTGTAGCTATATAAGCAGCTCCAGTATACCCCTTGCTACCAGCCAAGATAGAAACTTTTCCATAAGTCCCCTTATGACCATGCAAACTTCTTCTATTTAATAAATTACTATACTGCTCTTTCTCCAAAATAAATATATTTTCTGAATTCTTTTTCTTAACGATTTCAGGAATTCCTATATTTAATACGTTTAATTCACCTAGGTATTTTAATGCATTATATTCTATAAACCCTCTTTTTATAACTTCAAAAGTATAGCTTATATCTGCCTCTATAGCAGCTCCCATAGTTTCTCCATTATCTGCATTTAATCCTGATGGAACATCAATACTTATTTTAACTTTAAATTTTTATTTATAGTATTTATTAATTTTATATAAAAGTCATTTAATTTTCTATTTAATCCTATTCCAAATATACAATCTATTGCAATTTCATAATCCTTTAGATTTGTAAAAAATTCATCTAAATTATTTTCATTATTTATGAATGAAATATTTGAAGTAAGATTATTTAATATATTTAAGTTAACAGAAAATTCATTAGAGCATTTTTCTAAACCTCCTATTACTACTATATGAACATCTCTATTTTGTAAAATTAATTTTCTTGCAATGGCTAATCCATCTCCACCATTATTTCCTATTCCACAAAAAACAATGAAATTTCCTTTCAACTTCAAAATATTACTTATAACTTCATTTGAAGCATTCTCCATAAGAATAATACTTGGTATTCCAATTTTATCTATAGTATATTTATCAATATCTTTGCACTTTCTTGTTGACATTATATACATTATGATTCCTCCAAAATAGCAAATGCTATAGCAGATGTATTATTGTGTGATATAGATAAGTTTAACTTATACCCTTTTCCTATCAACTTTTCTATATTATCGCTTAAAAACACTATCGGTTTTCCTAAATCATCTCTTAATACTTCTATTTCTTTTAAAGAAAACCCTCTTATTCCAGTACCTAAAGACTTACTTATTGCTTCTTTTGCTGCAAAATTTCCTGCTATAACTTCTAATCTCATATTTTTAGATTTAAATAACGTTATTTCTTTATCCGTAAATATTTTTTCTATAAACCCGTTTGTTCTATCAACAGCCCTTTTTATTCTATCTATTTCAATTATATCTGTTCCTATTCCTATTATCATAAAACCACCTCTAATATATTTTACTATAAATATTAGATTTTATATGATTTTTAATATCCTTTATTTTATAAATTGAAGTCAGCTACATATTCATCAACATATTCTCCTAATATGTCAACAAGATGTATTGGAGATACTTGATTAACATGTAGTAAATTTAATAATTCATTAACCTTCTCCTTAATGTTTGATATATTTCTAATTTTATCCCTTTCTATTTTCACCACGCTACCATCTACTATATCTTGTCTTTCAACTTCAATTCCAAAGGCTTGTCCATCATAAAAACTTTCACTTATCATTCTATAAATATACTTACTTTCCCTATCCTCTTTTTTTACAACATTATATAGATTATCAACAATATTCATTTTACCTCTCCTTTGTAAATTACTATATACTAATTAACTACCACATTAAAACATATCATAGAAATTATTAAAACAATGTCAAACATTGTTTATTAGATTAATAAAATATTTCCTTATATTTTTACATTTTTTTATTTTAAATTTTTTGTTAAATGTACTTTTTTAAATCAAATAAAATATCTAATAATAAATTATTATTTTACTATGTCGATTTTATAATACTTTTCTCAAGTTCCTTTGCAAATTTATAGTTATATTGATGATTTAGTAATAATATTAAGACATTATTGTTAGACTATGTTTATATAAATTAAAAATCAATTATTCTTTTAAGTTATATTTATTAATATTTTATTCAAAAATATAATA
>NZ_ASRV01000129.1 GCF_000401215.1 Clostridium sartagoforme AAU1
ATACATAATATATCAATAGTATTAATGATATTATTTATAATAAATATTTAAATAGTTATTGATATTGTTAATATTTAGACATATAATAATTTTATAATAACAATTATTATTTAATATTTATTTTGAGGAAGGTGTAGATTTATGAAGTCTTTAGAAGTAAAAAAGGATATATATTGGGTTGGAGCTCTCGATCCAGATTTAAGAATTTTCGATATTATTATGTACACACCTTACGGAACTAGCTATAATTCATATGTTGTTAAAGGAAGCGAGAAAACAGCTGTATTTGAAACAGTTAAAGTTGAATTTTTTGATCAGTATATAGAAAGATTAAAAGACTTAGATATAGATATAACTAACATCGATTATATAGTCCTTGATCATACCGAACCTGATCATGCTGGTTCAGTTGCTAGGTTGTTAGAAATTTCACCTAATGCTAAAGTAGTAGGTTCTGCTGCTGCTATTAAATTTATGAAAAAAATCGCTAATAAAGATATTGACTCAATAACTGTAGGTGATGGAGATACAATAAGTTTAGGTAATAAAACATTAAACTTTATATCTGCTCCATTTTTACATTGGCCAGATTCTATTTACACATATATTGCCGAAGATGAGCTTTTAATTACTTGTGACTCCTTCGGGTCCCACTATTCATCTGAAGCAATAGTAAATAGTAGAGTAGAAAATGAAGAACATTATATGGATGCTTTAAAATACTATTTTGATTGCATTTTTGGTCCATATAAACCTTTTGTATTGAAGGCAATTAAGAAAATTGAAAATCTAAATATAGATATGATTTTACCTGGTCATGGCCCAGTCTTAATTGAAGAACCAATGAAAATAGTTGAACTTTATAGAAAGTGGAGTACTCCTGAAAGCCCAGCTTTAGATGGTAAAAAAGTTGTTACTATTCCTTATGTATCAGCTTATGGATATACAGAATCTTTAGCTAAGGAAATTGCTAAGGGTATAGAAGCTTCAGGTAACATTGAAGTTAGATTATTTAATGTTATTCATCATGAAATTAGTGATATAGTAAATAGCATTACAGAATCTGATGGGTTACTATGCGGTTCTCCAACTATAGTTTCCGAATTATTAGAGCCAATTCGTGATGTGCTTTCAAAATTAAATCCTGTTGTCCATGGTAATAAATTGTCTGCTGCTTTTGGATCTTATGGTTGGAGTGGAGAAGCAATTCCTAGAATAGAAACAAGACTAAGAGAACTAAATATGAAGTTTTATGGAAGTTTAAAGATTAACTTTAAACCTTCTGATAATGAATTAGAAGAAGCTTATGAATTTGGCTTAGGATTTGGAGAAATCTTAACTGGTAAAAAGAATCTTGCTCCTGAATCAAAATCTAAAACAACTATTAAAGAAATTCCTACTAATGGAGGCTTAAAGCTTTGGAAGTGCATAATTTGTGGTGAAATATTTGAATCAGAAACTGTACCAGAAGTTTGTCCTGTTTGTGGTGCTGGAAGTGATCAGTTTATAGAAATCGAGAGGAAAAAGACCACTTATTCTATAGATAAAGAAGAAACCTATGTAATTATAGGTAATGGAGCAGCTGGGTTCTATGCAGCCAAAGCTATTAAGGAAAGAAATGAAAGTGCAATAATTAAACTAATTTCAAATGAGCTAGAGCATTCATATGTGAGAACTCAACTTTCAGATTTAATAACTGAAAAAATTGATGATTCTTTTTATCTTGAAAAAGCTAATTGGTATAAAGAAAATAATATAGTTGAAGTCCTAGGTGCTAACGTAAATAGTATAGATAAAGATACAAAGACTATAAAATTAGATAATAAACAAGGAATTCATTATGATAAGTTAATTTTGGCTAATGGTAGTTATAACTTTGTTCCTCCAACTAAAGTGAAATTTGAAGATCATGAAATTGAAGTAAATTCATGGACCTATAATACAGTCAAAGGAATTCATACAATAAAGAAACTTTCGGATGTTGAATCTCTTAAAGAGCAACTGCCAGCATCTAAAAACATAGTGATTATTGGTGGTGGCTTATTGGGCCTTGAAGCTGCTTGGGAGGTTCAAAAACGTAATATGAATGTTACTGTTGTAGAATTAGCAGAAAGAATGCTTCCACGTCAATTAGATACAGATGGTTCCAACTTGTTTGAAGACTTAGTTAGCAAAACACCTGTTAAGGTTCTTTTGGGAGAAGCTGTTGATTTTATAACTGCTAACAAGGCTGGAGTTCAATCTCTGCAATTGAAAAGTGGTAAACAAATAGATGCCGATATTATTATTTATTCAGTTGGAGTTAGAGCAAATATTTTCTTAGCACAACCTTTAGGTATTCATTGTAATAAAGGTGTTATAGTAAATCCATATATGCAAACTAATGTAGAAGATATATATGCTTGTGGGGATGTAGCTGAATTAGATGGAATATATTATGGAAATTGGCCAGCAGCAATAGAAATGGGGAAAGTTGCAGGTGCTAACGCTACAGGTGATAAGATTAAATTTGAAAAATTTGTTTCTTCTACAGTATTTGCTGCAATGAATACTCAAGTATTTTCTGCTGGAACTATAAATTTTGATGATCCTTCATTAGAGAAAATTGGTTCTATAGATACTTTAAATAATAAGTATTCGAAGTTATTTTTCTATAATAATAAACTTGTAGGCGGAATTTTAATTGGTGATATTTCATCTTCAGTAAAAATAATAAATGGAATTCAAAACGAAGAAGATAAATTAACAGTTTTAAGTAAAGGTACAATTTAAATATAAAAATTTATTTTTACTATAAAAGGTAAGCTATAAAATAATTAGCTTACCCTTTTATACTATTTATTTAAAATTATATTTTAAACTTAATTTACGAAATCTTCTACTTGTTCTAAGTCTCTTTCTACTTTTCTATCTCCTACAAATTTAAAGTCTTCTGCTACAACTTCTGCAATATATTTTTTATTTCCATCTTTATCTTCATAGCTTCCAGTTCTTAATCTTCCACTCAAGCTTATGTAGCTTCCTTTTCTCATATATTGACATACTACCTCAGCCTTTCTTCCCCAAATAGTAACTGGTATTAAATCCGCTTTTCTAGTTCCATCCTGAGCTTTAAAATTTCTATCCACTGCAATTATGAACCTAGTGAATACTTTATCACTACCCTCTAATGATCTAAGTTCAGGGTCCTTTATTAATTTTCCTAATAATACTATTTTATTCATTTTTTGCACCTCCTGAATATTTCTTCTTTGATTATACCCATTTAGTTTTTTTCTATACATAAATAAATAAAATAAATTATAAAGCAATCAATATTATCTCAAGCCATTTATTATCAGTTCACAACTTATAATGCGTAGTTCTTAATTATAGAACTAGTTTAACTGTTCTGAATTAAGGAATTCTTAGTTGTTTTTAATTATTATTAGCATTTCTTTTTCTAAGTGCTAAAATAGAATTTATTTCTGCTCCCAAAATTAACATCATAGATGTTATATATAACCAAGTCATTAATACAAAGACAGCTCCTACACTTCCATAAAGCCTAGAATAATTAGCTATATTATTTATATAATATGAAAAGGCCATTGATACTATTATCCATCCTAAAGTGCTTGCAATGGCCCCTGGAAAAACTTCTCGCCAACTTATTTTCTTTGCCGGTGTATACCTATATATTCCAGCAAATATCCAAATCATCATAGATATGATTATTAGATATCTACTTATATTCCATATCTTATTTATAACGTTTTGAAATGGAAATATAGTTAACAGATACTTACCTATTAATTCTCCAAAAACTAACATAGCTAGTGCTAACATTATTAATAAAGCTAAAACAATAGTAAAAAATATTGCTACAAACGCTCTTTTTATAAAGGATCTATGTTCCTTTATATCATAAGCTTTATTTACACCTTTTATAACCGCTCTGAATCCTGATGATGCCGACCACATTGAAAGTACAACTGAAACTCCTAATAATCCTGCATTTTGCGTATTTACTATTTCAACTACAGTGGTATCCACTAATGTAAAAACATTATTTGGCAATATAGTTCCTAATCCTTCTAAAACGTCTGTAGCATTCAAGCTGCTAAAACCTATTAAAGTCATTAAAAATATTAAAAATGGAAAAAATGCTAATATCAAATAATATGCAAGCTGAGCTCCTAATGCAAATATGTCATCATTGTTAATTTTTACTATGAAATATACTATTTTATCTATTATTGATCTTTTATTTTCATTACTATTACCCATTAAATCACCACATCATTTATTATTTAATCTTTTATATTATATATCAAATAAATAAATTATACTCCTCAACATTATTTTATTATACTTTATATATAATACTATATTATTTCCAATTATATAATCAAAGCCATCTATTTCTTTCTAAAACTCATATACTATAGTATAATTTACATATATGAGCTAAATTCTACTATCTTACTTAAATTAATCTATAACTATTTATTATTATATTATAGTTGTTATATACTATAACATTTAAATATAAATATATATTACAATTAGAAATTAAAACCTAAAACTTATAAAAACTTCTATATAAGTTGTAAAAAATAAATTAATCAATTAGCTGTTTTGGCAATAGCTATAGAAAGGGTGTTTATTATGAACTACATATTAGAAAATGAAAATATAAAACTGTCAACTAATACTAATGGCGGAGAACTTACTAGTATATTTAGCAAAGAAGATTCATTAGAATTCCTATGGAATGGAAACTCTGATTATTGGAAATACCACTCCCCAATTCTGTTTCCTATAGTTGGAAAAGTTAAAGATGGAAAATATTTAGTGGATGGAAATACTTATGAATTGCCTCAGCATGGCCTCGCTAGAACTCGCGAATTTAATATGATTGAAAAAACAGATGATTATATAGAATTTGAACTTTTATGGTCTGAAGATACACTTAAGATATATCCTTTTAAATTTTCTTTAAGGCTTTCTTATAAGCTTTTAGAAAACGGTGTTAAAGTTGGATATAAGGTTATAAATCTTGATAATAAAGAAATATATTTTTCAATAGGAGGTCATCCAGCATTTATGTGCCCTCTAATGAATGAAGAAAATTTTGAAGACTATTATTTTGAATTTAATAAGATTGAAAATGCTAATATTATGAAATTAAATTCAAATACTGGTTATTTTTCAGGAATTACTGATCAATATTTTCATAATGAAAGTATTGTAAATCTATCTTTAGATTTATTTAAAGATGATGCTTTAGTATTTAGTGATTTAGAATCTAACTTAATAAGTTTAAAATCAAAAAATCACAATAAAAGTTTATCGATGGACTTCTCAGGATTTCCTTATCTAGCTTTATGGACTAAAGCAACTGGCGCACCATTTATTTGTATTGAACCTTGGTATGGCCATGCAGATTATCATGACTTTAATGGCGAACTTAAAGATAAGTCAGGAATTGAAAAATTAGAAGTAGGCAAAACCTTTACTGCATACTATAGTTTATTTATAGAATAAACTATAGTTATAATAATACAATTTCATTTATTAAGTGGGAAAAGCTATAGAAACTCATAGCACTTATGATTTTCTATAGCTTTATTTAAATTACCTTTTTTCAATATATTATATTTTTAAAACAACTTACTTTATTTCACAGGATTTTATATTCATAAAATCCAATCTCCGTTACTTACCCCATATTTCTTATAAAATAAAAGATAACTGTGAGATATAAATTGTGAGCTGCTAACTAATACCGTACTTTATACTTTTAATCTGTTATTGCAACTGCTCTAACTGGTGAGCCATCTCCATCTTCTATTTTTAGTGGAGTTGCTACTAATGTAAATTCTTCTCTATTTATAATATCTAGATTAGTTAAATTCTCTATTATAAGCTTACCTCTAGATAAAATAATATTATGAATTTCAAAATCTATACTATCAAATTTATCAATAGATATTGCATCTATTCCTATTCCTTTTAAATTAAAATCACAAATCCACTTTGCTGCCTCTTCCGTTAAACTTGGATAATTATTAAAATACTCCTTGGTTCCCCAGTATTTCTCATATCCTGTTTTTAATATTAGAAAATCACAATTTATTATTTTGTCTTCATATTTCATTATTTCTTTTAAAGTAACTTCTTTTGTGCTTGAAATATCTATTATAATGGCTATTCCTATAAATTCATTTATATTAAATTCATCAATAGTTTTTCCCTTATTAATCATGTGACTCGGCGCATCAATATGAGTTCCTGTATGAGTATAAATATTTAAGCATTTCTCATTAAATCCATCTTTCTCTATAGTAGCTATATTGTATATTTCCGGTTTCTCATCTTTTGTGTATGTTGTCATATTTGTTTTTATTATATGACTTAGATCTATAACTCTCATTTAACTCCCTCCCTATTATTTTACCTATTTATATCCCATTCCTTCGGTAATAGACTTCTATATTTAATTGTAAAATATCTATCATCTATAAGTAATATTCTTCCCTTATCCTCTTCTGTTCTAATTACTCTTCCTGCTGCCTGCATAATCTTATTTATTCCTGGATATATGTATGCATAGTCAAAACCTTTTTCCTCATAATAATCTTTTATTATATCTCCTTCATTAGATATTTTGGGAAAACCTACACCAACTATAATGCAACCAATAAGCTTATTACCGGGAAGATCTATTCCCTCTGAAAATATTCCTCCTATAACACAAAATGCTAGGATATTTGCTCCATCTTGAAAATTATTTATAAATTCTTCCTTTTCCCTTTCAGTTAAAACCTCCTGTTGACAAATAGTATCTTTATCACTATAAATTTCTATATATCTTTCATATATCTGTTTTAAATATTGATAAGATGGAAGAAAAATCATATAGTTTCCTAGTTGTTCTTCTTTAAACTTATTAATTAATTTACATAAATTATCTATATTATTTTCCCTTTGCCTAAATCTCATATTAAGAGAATGTCCATAAACTTTTAAGTTCTCTTTTCTAAAAGGTGATGGCAACTTCATTCTATAGCTTTTTTCATTGCCTCCCAGTAGATCTATATAATAATTTATAGGCGTTAATGTTGCAGAAAATATTATAGTTGAATAAGCTTCTTGTACTACCTTTGCTAAATTTTCAGCTGGATTAACGCAAAACAATTTAACTTTTGCATCACTTCTATTTATTTCTACTAAAGTAACGTACTTATCACTAAAAAGCTCAGAAATAGATATGAAAGACCGTATTTCAAAATATAAATCTCTTATTTCATCATAACCTTCTGTATTTACAGATTTCACAAGATATTCATCACATTCTTTTAAGAATATTCTAAGTAACTTATATAGATCCTTATATTGATCCTTTTTATACATACTATTAACTTCTAATTCTTGAACTTCCCTTCTTACTTCTATTAATTCCTTATTAATAGAAGTTAAAGCTTTATATAACTTAGGTACTTTTCCCTTTATTAATTTTGATGCTTGCATTATTTTACTCTTATAAATTTCTGCACTAAACATACTTCTAGCTCTATCCACAAGATTGTGACCTTCATCCACAAGTAATATATTCTTATCCACATCATCCTCAAAAAATCGTTTTAATTTTGCTCTTGGATCAAATGCATAATTATAATCACATATAATTACATCGCACCATAGACTCAAGTCTAATGATAATTCAAAAGGACAAACTTTATTTTCCTTTGCATATTCTTCTATTTTCACTCTTGTAAAATCAGTATCATCATTAAGAATATCAAATATAACATCATTAACTTTATCATAATAATCTATTGCATATTCACAATAATCAGGATTACATTTAGTTTTATCCTTAAAACAAATCTTTTCCTTTGATGTTAATGTGATACTTCTACAAATAAGTCCATTGTCTTTTAACTTATTTACTGCTTCTTCTGCTACAGTCCTAGTTATTGTTTTAGCAGTTAAATATACTATTCTTTCTCCTCTGTTTTCGCCTAAGGATTTTACTGCTGGAAATATTGTAGATATTGTTTTTCCTATACCTGTTGGTGCTTGTGCAAATAATACAGCTTGCTCCTTTATTGTGTTAAAACATGATATTGCAAGTTCTCTTTGTCCTTTTCTATAAGTATTAAAAGGGAATATTAAATTTTTTATAGATTTATTTCTAATTGAATTCAAATTAGATTTTAATAATATCCATTTTTTATATTCATTTATTATATAGAGAATAAATTCTTTTAGTTCTTCAAACTTAAAATTTTTATTAAAACTTTTTACTTCTTCTGTTTCTATATTGAAATAACTTAATCTTATATTTATTTCGTCTAATTGATTTTGAAGGGAGTACATGTAGGCATAAAACTTTGCTTGCGCCCAATGTAAATCATTATAGTCTTCATCTATTAAAACTAACGACTTCATAGTTGATTTTATTTCTTCTATATATACACTACCATCATCTATAATTATTCCATCTGCTCTGCCTTCCAATAACAAAACAACATCTTCAATATCAAAAGATTGTTCTAATCTTACCTCTTTTTGATATTGGGCATATATTTTTTCATTGCTACTTTGAAGCTTTTGATGAGCCAAAGTTCCTTCTAGCGCCCTATTTTTTCCCATATACCTATCATCTAAGCTTCCAGTTTTTAAAACATATTCTATTATTCCTCTGACAGATTCCTTAATAATTATCTTATTGCTCATTAAAATTCTTCCTATCTTTTATAAATTACGAAACAATTTTATTCAATTCACAGTACACAATTTGTAATTCACAGTTCTTTTGATGAAGTTTTAAATCAGTTACAATCGAGCTTAAATACGAAGCATACGTTCCCTAGTTCTTAATTATAGTTTACACTTAAAACTTGTTACCTAATACCTGTTCCCTATAAGATAAAAAACAAATATACACTAAATAAGTGCTTTGTACTTCAAAATAAATATAAGCTTAATAAGGTATTGTCTTAAGCTTAATAACAATACCTTATTATACTAATTAATTATTTAATTGAATTTATAGTGTGTGCTAGATTATTTATGCTAGTTGTAAGACTCTCTAGCTTTCCTTCTATTCTAATTAATAGATACAAAGAAATCGCTATAGGAAAGCCTAAATTAGCTATTAAGTTCACTAACTCATCCATAAAATCACCCCGTTACTTACATATGCAAATAACTTAGATTTTTTAATTTTTATTCTAAATGATACTCATTTACTATTTTTTGTACTAGTTTTTTTGTAGCACTTGCTTGTGCTATAAGTGACATAACTATAACAAATGTTCTTATACTATTTTCATCTTTGTTATTTAAATTTAATTCTGAAATTATACTATCTAACTTTTTCTCATCTATAACAGGTTCACTTAAAAAATCTTTAAAACTTTCACTTTGAGTTTCTGAAAATATTTTATAAGCCTTTTCCCAAGATATAATATCATCAGATCTATCATTTATCTCATTAAATGCCAATCTGAAAACCTTTTTAATTTCTTCTGTTGTTAATACCGGTCTCATATAACTTAATAGCACTAACTGTATAAGATGTATTTTAGTATATCCTCTTTTTTTACCGTCCTCAGGCTTACTAATAACTTCACTCTTTATATAATTCTGTACTATATTATTAGTGTACTTATCTTCTATAAATTTATCATTTAAAAAATCTATAACTTGGGATAAAAAAAGATCATATTTCGGTAAATCTTCATAACCAATCATCGAATTGTTAGACATCTCTTCTGCCAATTCTATTATATAATTAGTATCTATTTTTTTCACCATAATATCCACCTCTAATTCCTATTCTTAATATAATTATATAGTATATATAAACTTATTACAAGTTATTTTTGTCTGTTTATTTTAATTTTATTATTATTGCTTTAAAATTTTATAAAAATTATCTATTATTTTGAAATTTTTTTATAAATTATATAATTTATAATACAACTTATATTTACATATTTAATTTTACATTTTTTCTTATTTTATTATTTTTTTTAAATTACATATATAATAATATTTTTTTAAGCTATATAACCTAGTGTACAAGCCATTCTACATTTTTTGCTATTTTACTTAAAAATTGATAAATAGTATTGACTTTTCTAATTTATGGTAGTATATTGTATTTATAACTTTGATATATATACGAAATTTGTAATTTTTGAAAATATTTTTCTTTTATATTGACTTTTAATTACATTTTTAGTAATATTAACTTTGCAAGATGTCGAAACTTGTTTTAAGGAGGAATATATAATGAAATCAACTGGTGTAGTAAGAAGAGTAGATGAATTAGGAAGAATAGTTATTCCTATAGAATTAAGAAGAACATTAGATATAGCTGAAAAGGATGCTTTAGAAATCTATGTAGATGGTGAACAAATAATTCTAAAGAAATATGAACCAGCTTGTATCTTCTGTGGAGATGCTAGAGATGTTGTTAATTACAAAGGTAAAAACATCTGTAAAAACTGCTTAAATGAATTAAAAAAATAATTTTTAATACTTATATTTAAATAGTTGCTTATAATTAAATCCCTATGAACTTATAAATTCATAGGGGATTTAATTATAATTCTGTTGAGTATTTATATACTTCTTTTTTAGGTAAATTTCTTTCTTTAGCAACTAATTTTATAGCATCCTTTTTATCTATTCCACTTTCTATTAATTTGATTAAATGCTCTTCTATTGTTAAGTCAATCCATACTGCCTCTTTTTCAGCTTGTATTTCCTTTTCCGATTTACCTTCAATTACTAAAACAAATTCACCTCTTGGCCTATTATCTGTAAAATGTTTTAGTACTGATGATATAGTTCCTCTACATATTTCTTCATGAAGCTTAGTAAGCTCTCTGCATACTGCTATATTTCTATCCCCTAGATTATTTAGTAAATATTCTAAAGTATCTATTATTCTATGTGGTGCTTCATATAATATTATTGTATCTCTAGAATCTTTTATTTCTTCAATTACAGGACTCCTCTCCTTATTTTCTCTTGGTAAAAATCCTCTAAAGATAAATTTAGTAGTATCTAAGCCTGAGTACACAAGGGCTGTTGTTATAGCTGTTGCCCCTGGTAAAACTTCGAATTCTATTCCTTGTTCTATACACCTCTGAACTATGACACTACCTGGATCTGATATACCAGGAGTACCTGCATCTGTAATTAAAGCTATATTAATTCCATCTTTTAACTTGTTTATTATATCTTCACTTTTTCCTTGCTCATTATGCTTATGATAACTAAATAGACTTTTTTTATATTAAAATGATTTAACAATTTTAAACTTTGTCTTGTATCTTCAGCAGCTATTATATCTACATATTCTAATATTTCTAAAGCTCTCAATGTTATATCCTTTAAGTTTCCTATTGGAGTTGGTACTAAATATAGTTTCCCATTTTCCATATAACTAAACCTCCCTGCCATATATTTTATTTAATTCCTTTGTATAGCTACCGTCTTCATTATAAATATATAATGGAGATTCCCATTTTAAATAAGCCCCTCCATCTCGCTGCCCTTCTATTAAAACTATATTAGGAGCTTTTTTTATATTAGGTTGAATCATTTGTACTCTCTTAGGCTCAATTTTATATTTTCTCATAAGTTCAAATATATCTATTAATCTCTCCGGCCTATGTACTATATACATCCTTCCATTATCCTTTAAAAGCTTTCTGGAAGCTTTTATTACATCCTCTAATGTACATAAAATTTCATGTCTAGCTATGGCTAATTTATCATCAGGATTTATTATTCCTGAGTTATTTAATTTATACGGAGGATTTACAGTTAAAGCATCAAATTTTCCTAACTTATTTAAAAAGCTTATATCTTTTAAATCTCCTCTTTCAAATTTCACGATTTTTTCTAATTCATTATACTTACTACTTCTCTTGGCCATCTCTACCATATCATCTTGAATTTCTATTCCTATAACTTCTTTAGGATTATATTTTCCATATAGTAAAAAAGGGACTATTCCAGTTCCTGAACATAAATCAATGACTCTATGTTTATTTTTTATGTTTGCAAAATTAGATAGTAAAACCGCATCTACACCAAATCTAAAACCTGATTTTTTTTGTATTAAAAATAAATTTTTTAATTGTAAATCATCAATTGATTCGTCTTCTAATAACCTTACATCTTTATTCATATTAACTACCTCTAATTATCATTATTACATATTATTAGTATCACCATAATAATAAATTAATAATATCTCTACCTTTTGTATCATTATTTTAAAACCATTATAAATTATATCATATAACTTACCGTTTTATTAAACTTAAATTGTTTGAAGTTATCTTAAAATTATGTTATAAATATTAATTTATCTTCTATTTTTTATGTAAAAATAAACTCCATCTATAAAAAGACGGAGTTTATATAATATTAAATATTAACTTCTAATTAAAGTACTCTTCTTGCCGCATAGAATCCTGTAATAGGTGAAACTTTAACATTTTCTCCTTCATAAGGCGCATGTATATATTGTCCTCCACCTACGTAAATTCCAACATGGTCTGAACCATAAGTAAATACTAAGTCTCCTGGTTGTAATTCACTATATGAAACTGGCGTTCCAACTCCAAGTTGTGAATAAGTAGTTCTTGTTATCTCAGTTCCTGCTGCATTCCTGTACACAAAACTAGTAAAACCTGAACAGTCAAATGATGATGGACCTGTTGCACCATAAATATATGGTGTCCCGATATATTTATATGCAAAGTCTACTATAGAATTACCTGTACTTGATGATAATCCTGAGCCTGAGCCTCTATTTGCCTGTGCTATTTCTAAATTTGAAATCTTATCTTCAGCATTATACAATGCTTCATTAACTTCTGCAATTACGATATCACTCTTAAGCTGCCCATCTCTAATATTTGTTAATTGTCCTAATGCGCTCCTTAGAGCATTAACATCATCAGAATTAATTAATATATCCAATTGCGCACTAACTAGGCTTCTTTCTGAAACAGATAAGAACTCTGCATCAAATTTAGCTTGTTCAGCTTTTGCTGTTGCAATAAGTGTTTCTTGTTCTTGTTTCTTTACTTCTAATTCTGATAAAACTTTATTAGTTTCTTCATTTATTTTAGCTACTTCATTTGCTTTCTCTTCTAAAGAATTAACTTTTTCATCTAACTTTTCCTTATTATCTACCAATTCTTTCACGATCTTTTTATCGATGCTTACAAGTCTACTAGCAGAATCTAATTTAGATATAAGGTCACTAAAACTATCCGCACTAAATAGAAGTGTTAGATAACTTCCTTGTCCACCTGTTTTGTATAATTCTCTTAGTCTTTTTCCTAATACTTCTTCTTTCTCTGAAATATCCACCTTTGATGTTTCAATTTCTTTCTTTGTATTTTGTACTTCATCCTTAATGGTATCTATTTGTTTTTGATTTTCTTGCACCTTTTCTGCTAATGGTGATATTTGTTCATTTAAATTATATATCTTCCCTTGAATATCTTCAACTTGCTTATTCATTTCGTCATACTTTGCTTGATTTTCTTTTACTTCCTGATTAATTACTTCCTCATTAGGAGTAGCAAAAACTGGTGTTACTGAGGTCATTGTTAAAGCACCAACTATAACAATTGATAAAATCTTCTTTTTCATAAGTATTTGGTCCTTAGACCATCCCCCTCTCCCTACGTGATATTACCATTATAACACTTATGGAAAGCTCGGACAATGGTAATTTTTTTAAAAATGAGATATTTAGTGGGTGTAAATGTATACTGTACATATTTGGAATTAACTTAGTTATGTTAACATAACTGTTTTAACCTAAATATCTCTTTAATTATATGCTATATAATATCATTTTTATAATATATTTACAAATATTTCTGTGTTAAAACTTTATATATTTTTGTACTTTTTTAATGTTATATTTTGAGTTAATGATAATATAGCTATTAATACTATGAATGATATCACTACATACTTAGATTGTTCAATTAAAAAATAATCTATTACTCCTATAATTATGCCTAGTATACCTATTGCCATATTAAATGTTCCGTTGAGTTTCATAAATTTATCTATATCATTATATGCTCCACTATTTTTCAACATGGTTTTTATTCTATTACTGCTAATAGATATTAGTCCCATTATTATAAACCCTAAACTTCCTAAAATTATTATTATTGTGCTTCCTCTCACTTTTTGTACTCCTAACTTAATATATTTGTTGATTGAAATGTTTTTATCCTTTTATTAAAATTTCTAATTATTATCTTCACTTAAATATATATCTTAAAGCAATACAATAACAATTTCAATATTTTCTTTTAAAAATAGTTGACATCATTAACTATAATTACTATAATTATAATGTACTTCGGGGTGTGGCGCAGATGGGAGCGCGCGTGGTTTGGGACCATGAGGTCGCAGGTTCAATCCCTGTCACCCCGACCAATAAAAACCTCTCTTTAATTAGAGAGGTTTTTTACATTTTAAGTACAATTAATATTTTTTTCTTAAATTACATAGCTAATTACAATCTATATAATCATTAACCTCTTTAAGTTCATCATCAAATCCAATAGATTTACAAGAAATTAATACTATTGGTATTATTGATATATAAGCACACAATATTAATATCAACATAAATCTTATCCCCTTTTCATATTTCTATTTATGATAATTATATGAAAAAGGTTTCAAATGTGTTATGCATTTTTTATTTTTTATAAAAAAGGAAAGAAATTATTGTTTTCTCTCCTTTTTAATTATATTATTTTTTAAACTTTCTTAAGGCAATCCCTGCAATAGCCATAATACTGCCTAAAATAACTGTTCCTACTGGTGATGCTCCCCCTGTCTCTGGAAGATTATCATTATTACCTTTACCATTATTATTGTCTGTATTATCAGACTTAGCCTTTACCGTTATCTTAACTATTTTTTCTGTAATGTTTTTATTACTATCTTCAACTGAATATACAACTTTATACTCTCCAGCTTTTGTTGTATCAACATTATTTTCCTTAACCTTTATATTTGAAGATATATCTCCATCTTCTTCATCGGAAGCTTTCACATCTTTCATTGGATCAAATTTATCTCCTACAGTCAAAGTTTTATCTTCTGCTATTATACTTGGAGCTTTATCCTCTATAAGTTGAATTGCAGCTTCTGATAATGAAGCTATAAATATTCTATCCTTATTATCTTTTACTGATAGATTCTCTACCTTAATAACTTCAGAAATACTTTCAGTTTTAGCTTTAAACTTTATTTCGAAGCTTTCATTGCTTATTACTTTATCATTTAAAGCTTCTACATCAATTATTAATTTTCCATTTTCAATCTTATTATTTAATATTTTCACATTTTCACTATTAGATTTAACTTCCAAAACTTCTAATGCATTTGTATTAAAATTAATTGTTGCAGAATAAGTCTTACTTTGTAAATGTTCTGGTACATCATTTAATTTAACTTTTGCTATAAAATCTTTACCTTCTTTAATACTAGTTGGCATCTCAACGCTAGTAGTTCCTAATGATGTTAAATTTGTTATTCCATATCCAAAGTTATATTTATTACTAGTTAGATCATATTTGCCATCTGCTGCAAGATTCGGAACATCTACTGGGAGAATTCCTGTTGCCTCATGAGCTCCAAAAATAACATCCATAATAGCTGGAATATTTGGACCAAAAGCCTTTATAGGTGACAATCCTCCATCTGCTTCTGTAGGATCCATACCTTTATATCCATATGCTATAACTTTAGCCGCTGCTCCATCACGACCTGTAACATCATACGGATGTCCAAGACTTCCTAAAATCACAGATTTTCCCTTTATTTTAGCATATTCAAAAACTTCTGTTGGATATTTAGTTAACCAGTGAGTTGCAGCTAAGTGTGCAGAGCTTGATATTTCTGATAATATAACGATTTCATCAGCTAAATCAATTTTTGCTTTTGTTGCATCATCTAATATTGTTTTCTTATTATATGAAACTAAGTCATAATTTACATCGTTTATCTTACCTTCACTTATTAATCTAGTTATACCAAATTTCATACCTGGTAATTCATTGTCATATGGAGCTAATAATAGTATATTATCGCCTTCCTTAGGATTTAAAGGTAAGATATTGTTCTCATTTTTAACTACAGTTATAGCATTAGCTGCAACTCTTCTTTCAATATCTCTATTTTCTTTTGATCCTACTACAGTTTTAGCATTGTTAATCTTTTCTTCTAAAGTTCTAGTATCATTTTTAACTTCCATTATTCCTCTATCTATTTTTAATTTAACAACTCTTTCTGCTGATTGATCTATTCTCTCTAGTGGTATCTCGCCTGTACCTACTGCTGCTTTAACTTCATTTATTATGTTCTCTAATTTAACTACATCTGCTTTACTTCTTAAGATTGTAGGCATTAAAGCAATATCTACCCCTGCTTTGAATGTTAATTTAACAGCTTCTGATTCTCCAAAGTTATCACTAATAGCTTGCATGTTAAGTGCATCAGTTACTACGACACCATCATAAGAAAGTTCTTTTCTTAAAATACCTGTTACTATATCATCAGATAATGTAGCTGGAAATGCAATTTGTTGGCCATCTTTTTTGGATACATAAGTATCCTTTTCTACTTGTGGAAATTGTATATGAGCTGTCATTATCATATCTACGCCTTTATCTATTGCTGCTTTAAAAGGCTTTAATTCCATATTTCTTAATTCTTCTATAGATTTATTTACTACTGGCAATCCATAATGAGAATCTGTGGCTGTATCTCCGTGACCTGGAAAATGCTTAGCTGCTGCTGATACTCCTTGACCTTGAATACCTTCAATAATCTTACTTCCCAACCTACCCACTAAATCTGGATTGCTTGATATGGACCTAAGATGTATAACTGGATTATTAGGATTATTATTTACATCTACAGTTGGTGCAAAATCAACATTAATTCCTAATGATTTTAATTCCCTACCGATTACATATCCTGAATCATAAGCATCATCTTCACTTCTTGTTGCTCCTATAGCCATATTTCCTGGTAGATTTGTACCTGTACCTAATCTAGTAACTACTCCTCCCTCTTGGTCTATAGTAAGTAATAATGGTAAATTTCCGTCTTTATCATTTATTGCTACCTGTTGATAATCATTAACCAATCTAACTGTTTGCTCTGTGTCCTTTACGTTGTTAGCAAATAATATAACTCCACCTAAATCATACTTGTCTACAATTTCTGCTATTTCAGAGTTCATAACTGTCACATCTTGTACTGCAGATTCTCCTTGAGCTTTCCATTGTCTAAAATCAGGCATAATCATTTGTCCAATTTTTTCGTCTAAAGTCATTTTGGATACGATTTCCTTTGCTTGAGTTTTTGAGTCCATAGCATATGTTCTATTAGATGGTAAAGTAAATAATGAAGTAGTAATCATAGTTGCTGCTAAAAGTAATGAAATTTTTTTCTTGTTCATAAAAAATCCCCCTATAAATAATAAATATTAATTAATAATTGTATCCTTGCCATTAAATATGAAACCTCCTTCTCATAAAATTTTAAATAATATTTAGTTAGCAAAGAAAACAATAAATAAACTTATGTAAAAAAATTTAAATCTATTATTTTATTGTAAAATAGCAACAAAAAAGCTCCCTCACTAAAAAGTAAGAAAGCTAATGCCCAAATGGTTGCACGCAATACAAATATACTATATATTCCCTTTAATGTTATTATATATAATATTTTTATTTTTGTAAACCTTTTTATAAAGAACTTTATTAATACATCGTTTATGTATTATAATCAATATAATATTTACTGTTTACTTAAGGATTATTTTTTATTATAATATTACTTTATCTTTATTTTATAATATATATTATAATTCTTTATTCATTAATAATATATTATATTACTATATTTAACATATTATACAAGGGGGTAACTAACATATGAATAATATTGAAGCTGTTATATTTGATTTGGATGGAACGTTAATCGATTCAATGAATATATGGGCTAAAATAGATGAGGAGTATTTAGGCAATTTTGGACTTACTGTTCCTGAAAAACTTCAAGAGGAAATAACTCATCTTACTCTTACAGAAACAGCTCTTTACTTTAAAGAAAATTTTAATATTGAAAATACGATAGAAGATATAATATCAACATGGCATGATATGGCTTTTTATCACTACTCTAACACTATTAAATTAAAAGATGGAGTGATTCCTTATTTGAAGTCATTAAAAGATATGAATATAAAAATTGCTTTAGCAACTAGTAACTCTGTTCCTCTACTAGAAGCCACTCTAAAAAATAATGGAATATATGATTACTTTGATGCAATAACAACAACAGAAGAAGTAAAAAAATCTAAAGATAATCCCGATATATACTTGTTATCAGCCAAAAAGCTTAATGTATCTCCTGAAAGATGCTTAGTTTTTGAAGATATAGTACAAGCTGTTAATGGAGCTAAACTTGCTGGTATGAAAGTGTATTCTGTATATGATGAATCATCTAAAAGCCAAAAAGAAGAACTAATAAGATTATCTGATAAATACATATTGACTTTCAATGAACTACTGTAATATTTTGAGAAGCATTTTTCAGTTCGCAGTTCACAAGACACAGTTATGGAGATAATTCAGCTCTGCTGAATTAAGAAAGCATTATATCAACTATTTTATCGTTGATATAACTTAAAATTCAGAAACTACGAAGTAGTTTCATCCTAAACTGTGAATTGTGCACTGTGAACTAAAAGAAATTGCTTCGCAATTTATATTCTATGCTCTAGTAACTCCGTATTTCTTTTCTAATTCTTTTACAACATCTAAATATTTTCTTTGTTGCATGTCTTGTAATAATGTATTAACTATTTGCTCTTTAACTTCCTCAAATAACATTTCTTTTCCTTCATTTTTATCCTCAACTTTTATTAAATGATATCCAAATTGAGTTTGAACTGGATCACTTACAACATTAATTTCCAAGTTAAATGCTGCGTCTTCAAATTCAGGAACCATCATTCCTCTACCAAATGAACCTAAATTACCCCCTTGCTCCTTTGAAGGGCAAGTTGAATATTTAATAGCTGCATCTTCAAATGTTATTTCATTTAAAGTTATTTCATTTTTAATCTTATCACAAAGCTCTTTTGAATCTACTAATATATGTTTTGCTGATATGGTAGGTTGTTGTATAAACGCATCTTTATTTGTATTATAATAATTTAATGCATCTTCATCTGTAACAGTAACTTCTAGTAATACTTTATTTATTGTTAATTGAGTTAAAATATCCTTTTCCGCCTGTCTTACATTTTCTTTATATTCCTCTGTAGAATCTATATTTAACTCTTTTCCTAAAATATTTATAAGCTCAAAAGAAACCATTTGTTCTAATAATTGTTTTTTTGCTTCCACAGTTTCAAAATATCCTCTTCTCTCTGCTGGATATCTCTCTACTACAGTTTGTAAATCCGATTCCTTTATTTCTCTTCCTGCTACGGTAGCCAAAATCTTATCTTCCATTAAAATTCTCCTTTAATCAATAAATTTATTAACATCATTAATTATAACAGAGTTTATAATAAAATATATAGAATTTATTAAATTCCTTAAATATGGTTAATATTGTATTATCAGTATATTTATTTTTTATTTCATTTAAAGAAATATATTGATTATTTAATATATTATTAGTATCAATCCTATAGATATTTGTTTGGAATAATATTTAGTACTAATAATCAATTACTTATTGATAATAATAATTATTCGTACTATAATAAAATAAAGTCAAAAAGGAGGATCATTATTATGAAATTAGGAAGTTTAGCACCAGACTTTAATCTTATTGGGTCTGATGGAAGAGACCATAAATTAAGCGATTATCGAGGAAAAAAAGTTATATTATATTTTTATCCGAAAGATAATACTCCAGGTTGCACTACTGAAGCTTGTGACTTTAGGGATAACATAAAAACAATAAATGATTTAAATACTGTTGTAATTGGCATAAGTAAAGATAGCTTAAATTCACATAGTAAATTTATTGAAAAACTTAATTTACCTTTTATTCTTTTAAGTGATGAAGAAAAAATTGTTTGTGAATTATATGATGTTATAAAAGAAAAAAACATGTATGGCAAGAAGGTCCTAGGTATAGAAAGAAGCACTTTTATAGTAGATGAAAATGGTATTTTGGTAAAAGAGTTTAGAAAAGTTAAAGTTAAAGATCATATAAAAGAAGTACTAGATGCGATAAAATAAAAAAAACACTAACATTTGTTAGTGTTTTTTGGTGGCTCGACCAGGAATCGAACCAGGGACACGAGGATTTTCAGTCCTCTGCTCTACCGACTGAGCTATCGAGCCATATAACCTGGCAACGTTCTACTCTCCCAC
>NZ_ASRV01000130.1 GCF_000401215.1 Clostridium sartagoforme AAU1
GAGTTAAATGGTATATCTGAATTAGAAAAATAAAAATGGGCAGAGCTAATCAAAAATTTATTGCTAGAAATAAAAAAAGAAGCAGATTTAAATTGGAATACAGCCAACGCTTTAACCTTAGACAAAATCGAGGTCTTTGAAAAAAGATATGTTCAAATACTGGAAAATGGCTTCAAAGAAGATTATATTGCAAATAGTGAATCATACTCAAAAAAAGAAACATAAGAAAAGTACTAGTCTTAATCAGCTTAATAGATTAAGTGTATGTAAAGATCAAATACTTGCCTTTATGTATGACTTTGATTCTCTTTATAATTACACCAATTTTATTTCAGAATTATCGGACACTGAAATAGTTGCAACGGTTATAGCAACTTTCTGTTTAATAGATAGAACAATAAGTTTAATAATGTATTATAAAGAAAAAATAATGAAAGGTGAAAATCTATTTTTGATAAAGAATTGTGTATATATAAGATATCTAAATGAGATATCTAGGAACTTAGATATATTATCAATAGAATCAGCAGAAAATAAAGGAAAGGTAAAAGCATGTGGAATTTTAAATGCTTTAAAAGTAGAAACATCAAACTTAAATTTCGCAATTGAATGTTTATCGAGATATTTAGATAAAGAAGGTTATGATAATAAAGCCTTACATAACTTGACGAGTGCATATATTTTAATTGGTGGAGAAAAGTAGCCTCATTATTTTTGATAGATCTGCAAGTTTAAAATATAAGTATGGAAACAGGCATTTTTGGTGTAGAGGATATTACGTAGATACAGTATGAAGGAATAAAACCGCAATTACAAAATACATATAAAATCAAATTCAAGAGGGGCAAATAGCAGAAGCAAATAAGCATGAAAGAATATATAGTCATCGGTAAAAGGTAGCAAATAACAAAACTACCCGACGAGAGTGGTAGCTACAAAAAAATGTTTTTCGATTGGCAGTTTTTTCAGAGCACGAGTAGTGCCGAAAGTACCATGCCCTTATAGGGCTTAATCAAGCCACCAGCTAAGCTGATGGCTTGACTTAAATGGATTATCATAAGCTCTCATTATTTTTATTAATGTCTTCGTATTTAGAGAGCTCTAAGTTACTAAGTATTAAATATGCTTCTACTGTCTATATTAAATATAAAACTCTATTGTAATACACCTGTACTTCCTAAAACCCAACCAGTATAATTATTTTGGAATGAAGAAATATGGTACCAAGCTCTACCAACTGAATCATAAGTTGGACCAGATTCAACTCTCCTTAGGGTTGTTCCAGCGCTAAGTTTTGTAATTGCATAAGACATTTCACTTGGAGATGTATATACTGTTGCTGATACAAGAAGCCTAAATGTTCCATCATCCATAGGTTGAATTACTTCAGTATCTAAAGATGGTTTATTATTTAAAGCTTCAGCTTTTGCTTGGGTGTTTGAACTAGTAATACTTGCAGCAATAATAAAAGACATTAAAATTATTGGTAGTTTTTTAATCATTCTAAATCCTCCTTGTAATAATATACTTACATTTAACTATATGTTTTTATTTCATAATTAGAACATAATTTATTCTAAAAAGAATATAGTTATCTAATCTTGTATTAATTATTTTTTTATATTTAACTCGCTTTATATTCATATAATAACATAGTATCCATAATATGTAAATAAATTACTTTAAAAATAAGTATTACCATTATTTTACAACCGATTACTTGACAACGGTATGTCATGTTATGAAAATACAGATAAAAAATGATTTATTTATATTACCTGTATAATATGTAAAATTATATCTAAAAGCAAAGGTGAGCAGTAAAATTATATAAAGTGAGAAGTTGAAAAATACGATTTTAAGGTTTTCAGTAAAGCTATAAAAGTAGCACGAAAGGCAAAGGAATATCGAGAAATCAATTAGCATGAAAAATGATCTTAATGTGTTAAATTACTTTACAATCGTCAGAAAAGGGCTATGTTATTAGGTTAATAACATAGTTTAAATAAAAATGAGAATGGATAAATGGATAGGAGAGATAATATGATTTTAGAAAATAACTATAATAAAAAATATTCGGATGAAATAAAGTTAAAAGTAGTAAGAGAAGTAAAACAATGGAGAAGACTAGCTGAGGTTGCGGGGGAAATAGGATGCTCTGTTACTTCGATTAACAACGGGGTATAGCTATATGGTAATATTTAATTATAAGTATATTGTTACAAGTATATAACTATAATTGTAACCCGTTTGTCATATCTAAAAGTATACTTACTAAAAATTAAATTACTATATTTGAATAGTTACATATCAATAAAATAATAATTTTGGATTTTTGCACTAAAGTTATATAATTTAAAATAAAAGAAAAAATAGAGGATTAATTACTCCTCTATTTCTATTCTCCTAGATAAGCACTTTTAATTGTAGAATCATTAAGAAGATCTTTAGCATTACCACTTAATACAATTTTACCAGTTTCTAAAACATAAGCTCTATCAGCTATAGATAAGGCAATATTTGCATTTTGTTCTACTAATAAAATTGTGGTTCCAGCTTTGTTTATTTCTACTATTGTATTAAAGATTTCTTTAACAACTATAGGTGCAAGCCCCATGGAAGGTTCATCTAAGATAAGCATTTCTGGTTTATTCATTAAAGCTCTACCTATTGCAAGCATTTGCTGCTCACCACCTGATAAAGTTCCAGCTTGTTGATTTTTTCTTTCTTTTAGTCTGGGAAATTTAGTAAAAATCATATATAAATCATCTTGAAGAGCTTTTTTATCTTTTCTTAAATAAGCTCCTAGAAGTAAATTTTCATTAACTGAAAGATTTGCGAAGATTTTTCTTCCTTCAGGAACATGGGAAAGACCAAAGGATACTATTTTATGAGGTGGAATTTTATTTAAAATAATATCTTTAAATTTTATACTACCATTTTTATAATTTTGAAGGCCTGATATTGCTCGTAATGTAGAAGTTTTTCCAGCTCCATTTGCACCTATTAAAGTTACAATTTCACCTTTATTTACTTCTAAAGATATATTTTTTAATGCATGAATTCCATCATAATATAAGTCAATATTCTCTATTTTAAGCATAGTTTAAGCTCCTTCCCCAAGGTATGCTTCAATAACTTTAGGGTTATTTTTTATTTCATCTGGCGTTCCTTCAGCTATTTTCTTACCATAATCTAATACAATTATTTTTTCACAAATTCCCATTACTAACTTCATATCATGTTCTATAAGTAAAACAGAAATTTGAAATTCATCCTTAATCCAATTAATCATTTCCATAAGCTCTTTAGTTTCTTGAGGATTCATACCAGCAGCTGGCTCATCTAGTAAAAGGAGAGAAGGTCCTGTAGCTAATGCTCGTGCAATTTCAAGTTTTCTTTGTTCACCATAAGATAAATTTTTAGCTAGATCATTCTTTTTTGAAATTAATGAAAATGCTTCTAATAACTTTAAACTCTTTTCCTCAATTTCCTTTTCTTCCCTTTTAAATTTAGGGGTCCGTAAGATGGAATCTAAAATACTATATTTAACTTTATAGTTAAAGCTAATTTTTATATTATCAATAACAGTTAAATCAGAAAATAGTCTTATATTCTGAAATGTTCTAGCAATTCTATTTTTTGTTATATCATAAGGTTTTAATCCATTAAGGTTTTGACCAAGATATGATATTTTGCCTTCGGTAGGGCAGTACACTCCAGTTAACATATTAAATACTGTTGTTTTTCCAGCACCATTTGGACCAATAAGACCCACTAATTCTTTTTCTTTAATATCTAGATATAGATTTGAAACTGCTTTTAATCCACCAAACTGAATTGAAAGGTTTTGAACAGCTAACATTTTTCTTCCTCCTTTCTTTTATTTAAACCTTGTTTATTAAAATTTTTAAATACATTAATAGATAATTCTTTATTTCCTAAAAGTCCTTGTGGCCTAAATAGCATTAAAATAATTAGAGCTAGAGGATAGATAATCATTCTAAGTTCTTTTAAGCTCCTTAAGCCTTCAGGTAAGAATGTTAAAAACATAGTAGCTATAACTGAACCTGATAATGATCCCATACCACCAAAAACTACAAAAGTTAGTATGTCTATAGATTTTATAAAATCAAATGATGCAGGTTGAATAAAACCAAGATGGTGTGAAAATAGACCACCAGCTAATCCAGCAAAAAAAGCTGCTATACAAAAAGAATACATTTTATATTTAAAAGTGTTAACACCCATTGCTTCTGATGCAATTTCATTTTCACGAACTGAAATCATAGCACGACCATGAGAAGAATGAAGTAAATTATATATAACAACTATTGTTATAACAGCAAAAATATAAGCTGTAGTAAACTTTGTTTTTATAGGTATACCAGAAAGTCCGCTAGCACCCCCAAGATAATTTATATTCATTATTATAACTCTAATTATTTCTCCAAAAGCTAGGGTTGTAATAGCAAAATAATCTCCTGTTAACTTTAAGGTTGGGATTCCTATTAGAAAAGCAAAAAGTGATGCTACTAAACTACCAATTAAGATAGAAATAAAAAATGGCAAACTAAGTTTTACAGATAATATAGCCGAAGTATATGCGCCTATTGCCATAAAACCAGCATGGCCTAAACATAATTGTCCTGTGAAGCCAACGATTAAATTCAATGATATTGCTAGAATTAAATTTATTAAAATTAAATTTAGTATTCCTCCATAATAAGAATTAATTATTCCAGTCTTAAGTAATACAAACAATACTATATAAGTAAGAATAATACCAAGTAATGCTTTAAATGAGCCTTTTGATAATAAGTTTTTCACAATATCACCTACACTTTCTCATTAGTCTTTTGGCCAAGTAGTCCAGAAGGCTTTATTAGTAATATTATAATTAAGATAGAAAATGCTATTGCATCAGAAAAATTTGTAGAAATATACGCTTTGGTTAAAGTTTCTAACAATCCCATAAGTAGTCCACCAAGAAGAGCACCAGGAATACTTCCAATTCCTCCAAGTACTGCGGCAACAAAGGATTTAAGTCCAGGCATAGTACCCATATATGGGTTAATACTTGGATATGCTATAGCAACTAAAACTCCAGCAATACCTGCTAATGCAGATCCTATAGCAAAAGTAAGAGAAATTGTAGTATTAACATTGATTCCCATAAGAGATGCAGCTTCTACATCATAAGAAGCTGCTCTCATAGCCATTCCAACCTTAGTCTTATAAACAATAAATTGAAGGATTAAAACAAGCAATGCAGAAATTACAAGCATAAGTATTGTTTTCGAATTTATTTGAAGAGAACCAATATTTAAAAATTTATTAGGAATTAAGTCTGGAAATGGTTTAGGATTAGGACCAACAATATATCTCATACCATTTTGAAGAAGTAATGAAACTCCTATAGCTGTAATTAATAGTGTTATTCTTGGAGAATTTCTAAGTGGCTTATAGGCTACCTTTTCTATAATAATGCCGATAAAGGCAGAAACAAACATAGCAACCAATAAAGTTGGAATTAATGGTAGTTTTAATGAAGTAGAAGCATAATATCCAGAAAATGCTCCAATCATATAAATTTCACCATGTGCAAAATTAATAAGTTTTATAATCCCATAAACCATTGTATAACCAAGTGCTAGGAGAGCATAAACACTACCTAAAGCTAAACCATTTATAAGTTGTTGTAAAAATTCCATTGCTTATCCTCCTTGTCTATCAAATTAAGGGTTAACTTTATCTACTAAAGTTTTATTTTCACCATCAACCTTTATTATACTTGCACTTTTAACTGCTGATCTTTCTTCATTGAATTTAATATGTCCAGTAACACTATCAAGCTCAATTGAAGCTAAAGCTTCTTTTATCTTATCAGCACTAAAGTCTCCGGATTTCTCTATTGCTTTTACTAGAACCTTAGCAGTATCATAACCTAAAGCAGCAAAAGCATCAGGATCCTTATTGAATTTAGCTTTATACGCATCAACAAATTTCTTTACATTTTCATCTGTATCACCAGAATAATAGTGATTTATATATAAAGCACCGTTAATAGCTTCCCCACCTATAGAATAAAGTTCTTCAGATTCCCATCCATCTCCACCTAAGAATTGAGAAGTTATTCCTGTTGCTCTAGCTTGTTTAGCAATAAGACCAACTACATTATAATAATCAGGAAGAACTAATACATCAGGATTAGATGATTTTATCTTTGTAAGTTGTGCATTAAAATCAGTATCGCCATCATTGTAACTTAAATATTCAGTTACTTGTCCACCTTTAGATTCAAAATCTTTTTTAAATGTATCAGCTATACCTTTTGAATAATCTGAACCAGCGTTGTATAAAACAGCTGCTGTTTTTTTGCTTAAGCTTTCTTTAGCATATTTAGCTAATATCTCACCTTGGAATGAATCTACAAAGCATCCTCTAAATACATATTCCCCACCTTTATTTGTTATATTAGGTTCAGTTGCAGTTGGAGTTATAAGTGGAATTTTTTTTGAAGTTGCGTTAGGAGCAACTGCTGTTGTAGCTCCGGAAGTTACAGGACCGAGTATAGCAACTACTTTATCATTATCTACAAGTTTATTAAAAGCTTGTATCGAAGGAGTAGGATCTGCTTGATCATCTTCAAATATAAATTGTATTTCTTTTCCGTTTATACCTCCAGACTTATTGATTTCTTCTTGTAATAATTCAGCCCCATTTTTTACAGATTGTCCATAAGTAGATGCTTTTCCAGTTAATGGTCCAATTGCACCTATTTTAATTATTTTTTCATCTTCCGCCTTACTAGAGCAGCCACTTAAAAGTGATAAACCTAATGTTAATGAAATAACGCCGCAAAAAAGTTTTTATTCATAAATATCCCCCTTTTCTTATAAAAGCTTAATAATAAAATATTAATAAAATACCTATATAGTTATTAAAGTAATATTTTAAATTCAAATAATTTAAAGATATATTAACATATAGGATAAAAAAATACAATATAAATATTGTTATTTTGCTGAGTGAATCAAATATTAAAATAAATGTACGGAAAACATTACAAATATCTTTATTAAGGGTAGCTAAAAGTTGATTTTTATTAAGGAATTATTAAATTTAATATTTTTATTTATATCTTTATATGATATATTGTACAGAGAAATTATAATTATTAATTAAGATATTATACAAAGAGGTGAAATAATGAAGAAAAATGAATATGGTTTATTTACCGCCATAGGAATGATAGTAGGAATTGTAATAGGATCAGGAATATTTTTTAAAAGTGATAATATATTAGTAGCTACTAATGGAAGTATAAGTTTAGGAGTTCTTGTATTTAGTATTGCTGCAATGGGAATTATTTTTGGAAGCTTAACTATTTCAGAATTAGCATCAAGAGATTCAAAAGCAGGTGGAATAATAACTTATGCTGAATATTCATATAATGAATCAGTTGCTTGTGCTTTTGGATGGTTTCATACATTCTTATATTATCCTACGCTTGTTGCTGTAGTTTCATGGGTATCAGGTATATATATATGTATGTTATTTGGCATAGATGGGGGATTAACGATTCAAACAATAATTGGATTTATAATAATGATTTTATTTTACTTTATGAATGTATTATCTGCTAAATTAGGTGGATACTTTCAAAATGCATCAACGATAATTAAAATCATTCCTTTATTAGTAATAGCAATAGCAGGACTTCTTTTGGGAAATCCTACTGAAATAATAATAAGTGACATTGTACATATGGAACCTACTACATGGATAGCAGCAATAGCACCTATAGCATTTTCTTTTGATGGTTGGATAATATCAACCTCTATAGGACATGAAATAAAAAATTCTAAAAGAAATTTACCAAGAGCTTTGGTAGTTGCGCCATTGTTTATATTAGCCATATATGTATTATATTTTATTGGAATAAGTATGTATGTTGGACCAGAAACAATAATGAGTATGGGAGATGAACATGTTAATTTAGCTGCTACTAGATTATTCGGACCTTGGGGGGCTAAAATAATATTAACATTTGTTGTGATATCTATACTAGGAACTGTAAATGGATTGATAATGGGGCATATCAGAATGCCATATTCTTTAGCAATAAGGGGAATGTTTCCAAATTCTAAGAAAATAAAAGTTGTCAATGAGAGAGTAGGAATGCCTATTAAATCTTCAGTTGTATCTTTTTGTATATCATTTGTTTGTTTAGTTATACATTATATAACTCAAAAATATAATTATTTACCTAATAGTGATATATCAGAAATATCAATAACTGTTAATTATTTATTGTATATAATGTTATACTTCAAAGTATTTAAAATGGGCTTAAATAACGAAATTAAGGGCTTATGGAAGGGTAAACTTAATCCTATTTTTGCAAGCTTAGGATCTTTAATTATTCTATTTGGAAGTATTAAAAATCCATTATTTTTTGTATATATTATAATATGTGGAATAATATTAGTATCATCAGTATGCTTCTGGAAATATAAAAAACAAGAAATATAATTGTAGTAAAAAAGATAGAAATTTTTTCTATCTTTTTTATTTTGTAGAAAATAAAAAAAGAATAAGGAAATTTGGAGTATCAAATTAGTTTCCAAAAAAATACAAATAATATATAATTATTAACATAATCGTAAATATGTAATTTTTATATGAATATATATTAATTGGGGGAGATTATATTGAAAGGTTTAATTTTATACTTCAGTGGTACTGGAAATACAAAATTTATTGCCAATAAGATAGGTGAAGAATTTATAAAAAATGAATGTGAGGTAGAAATACATTCAATAGAAGAAGATTTTGATATAGAAAAGATATCATTTGATTATTTAATTCTTGGATTTCCTAAGTATTTTGAATATATCCCTCAAATATTTATGGAATTTATAGAAGATAATCTACATTATTCTGAAAGCGAAATAAAAACAATGATATTTTCAACAGGAAAAGATAAACTTCAAACTTACTTTGATGAATTAGAGAAAATATTAATAGAAAAAAATTTTAAAGTCATATTAACTACAAATTTTAAAATGCCAAATAGCAATATATTAAGTAGAGAATATTTAGATACTAAAATATAGATTTAGAAGAAGTATATAATAAATCCTTACAAAAAATAAAAAATGAAATAGCAAATTTTTTGA
>NZ_ASRV01000131.1 GCF_000401215.1 Clostridium sartagoforme AAU1
AAATTATAATAAAAAAGAAATTAATAATTTTAAATCAATAATTATGAAAAAACTATACAAATTCAGAACAAAAGATTTATATAAAAATTCATATAAATTTTCAGTAAGCTCGCAATGTGATAAGTGCAATTTATGTGTTAAAATTTGTCCAACTAGAAATATAGAGAATATAGGAGATTATATAAAGTTTAGGGATAATTGTATATTGTGCTGTAGATGCATGAGTTGTTGTCCTAAAAATGCAATATTATATAAAAACAAACAATATTCTCAATATAAAGAGAATATTGATTTGATAGTAGGTTAGTTAAGAAGTTAAGGGGGGGGGAAACCCTTCTTTTTATATTCAAAATAAGGACTATTATGTTATTATATATATAAGTTATTATAAGAGTTTAAAATTTAATTAAAAATATAAGTAGTAATAGTCTTTAAATCAATTTAGTATATAAGGATTATATAAAATGCTAAATATTAGAAAGAGGTAGAAAATGAAGAAATGGATTAATTGCATATTTAAAGTTTTACAAGGAATAAGTGTAGCTTTATTTACTATTGGAATAAGTGTTATTGCATCTTTAAATTTGAGAAGTATATATAAGTATTCAATTCAAAAGTATGACTTGGATAAAATAGGACAACTTTCAAAGGAAAAATTAATGGAAGATTATAATATATTATTAAATTATTTACAAAATCCATTTGCAAAAAAGTTGAAGTTTAATAATTTTATAATGAGTAGCAACGGAGAATTTCATTTTTATGAAGTTAAGAAGATATTTTTAAGCATATATTTAATAGTTTTAATTTTTGTATTGATATTTATTGTTATATATCTAATAAAAAAATATAACAACAAAAAAATAAAGCTAATTAAATCACTTAATTATGGAGCAAATACTCTTATAAGTATAATTACAGTTTTATTAACCTCAATTTTTATAGATTTCTCAAAAGCTTTTATAATTTTCCATAAAATATTTTTTAATAATGAATATTGGATTTTTGATTCAAAAACAGATCCTATTATAAATGTGTTACCAGAAGAAGTTTTTAAGTTGTATGCATTAGTGGTAATAATATTTACCCTTATTGCAATAATTGTTTATAAGACAATTTACATAAGTTATAATAAACATTCTAAACTTAACTAATTATCAATGAATTTTATATTATTTGAGGAAAGCTATTATTTTAGTGTGTTAGGAATGCATGTTTGTGTTGATAATCTTAATAAGTAAATAGAAAGATAATTTTAGGAGTGTTTAATTTGCAAGATATAAGTTTAGAAGTTTTAGAGAAATATTATGGATATAAAAGCTTTAGAAAGGGCCAAGAAGATATAATTAAAAATATTTTAAGTAAAGAAGATATTCTAGCAATAATGCCAACCGGCGGAGGTAAATCTTTATGTTATCAAATACCAGCATTAATTTTAGATGGCTTAACTATAGTAATTTCACCATTAATATCCTTAATGAAGGATCAAGTTGATAATATAAGATCTATGGGGATTGAAGCCGCATATATAAATAGTTCATTAAGTACTAGTGAATTTAATGAAGCTATAAATAATCTAAAGAATAACAAATATAAAATAGTTTATGTTGCGCCAGAAAGACTTGAGTCGTATGACTTCATAATGGAAATGTCAAGATGTAGTATAAGTCAAATTGCTATCGATGAAGCACATTGTGTATCTCAGTGGGGGCATGATTTTAGGGTAAGTTACAGAAAAATAAAATCATTTATAGATATATTGAAAGAACGACCTATAATTACAGCTTTTACAGCAACAGCAACAGAAGAAGTAAAAAGAGATATTATAAGCCTTCTTGGACTTAAAAATCCTAAGGTATATGTAACAGGTTTTGATAGAGAAAATTTATTTATTAATATTGTAAAAGGAAGTAATAAAAAAGACTATGTAATTAAATATATAGAAGCTAATAAAGATGCTTCAGGAATAGTTTATGCTGCTACTAGAAAAGAAGTAGATAAATTATATGAGGTCTTATGTGAAAAAAAATATAAGGTATCTAAATATCATGCAGGGCTTAGGGATGATATAAGAAAAGAAAATCAAGAAGATTTTATAAATGATAAAGTTAATATAATGATAGCTACAAATGCTTTTGGAATGGGAATTGATAAGCCTAATATAAGATATGTAATTCACTTTAATATGCCTCAGAACATTGAAAGTTATTATCAAGAAATTGGTAGAGCAGGAAGAGATGGAGGAAAAAGTGAGTGTATATTATTATTTTCACCAGGAGATATTCAAACTCAAAAGTTCTTAATAGAATCTAGTTCAGAAAATTTAAATAGAAAACAAAGTCAATATTTGAAGCTAAAACAAATGACTGATTTTATTTATAATAATGATTGTTATAGAAAATATATACTAAATTACTTTGGTGAATCTAATTTAGAAAACTGTAATAATTGTAGTAACTGTTTAAATGAAGGAGAAGTAGTAGATAAAACTATTGATGCTCAAAAAGTATTATCATGTGTATATAGAATGAAAAAAAACTTTGGTATTTCAATGATAGTAGATGTTCTAAGGGGATCTAAAAACATTAGACTAGTAAATTTAGGATTCAATAATTTATCTACTTATGGAATTATGAAAGATTATAAGGGGGAAGAGCTAAAGAGTTTTATAAATACGTTAATAGCTCATGGATATTTAGATTATATTGAAGGAACTTATCCTGTAGTAAGTCTAAATAAGAAATCAATAGAAATAATAAAAGGTGAGCATAAAGTACTATTTAAAGAAAATAATATTAATACTATTGAAAATGTAGATAATAAATTATTAGAATTACTAAAAGATTTGAGAAGAGAAATAGCACTGGAAGAAAGAGTTCCTCCTTATATAATTTTTGGTGATGTTACATTAAAAGAAATGAGTAGCAAAATGCCATTAATTAAGGAAAATATGAGATTAATTAGTGGAGTAGGAGAAATTAAATTTAATAAATATGGTGAAAGATTTATTAATTTAATTAAAAGTTATATTGAAGAAAATAATATTATTGTAAATCATATAATTGAGGATAATGAAGAAAATTCTTATATTGATATAAAAGTAGATGAAGAATTACTAGAATTACTAAAGAATAGAAGAGAAGAAATTTCAAGAAAAGAAGGTATGTATCCACCAAAAGTAATATCTTTAAGAAGCTTGAAAGAAATAAGTGGAAGATATCCTAAAAACTTAGATGAATTAATGGATATAACTTTAGTTGGAAAAAAGAAAGTAGAAATTATAGGAAAAGATATAATTATTATAGTTAACGATTATATTAATAACAAAGATATTAAAGTTAATTTCATAAAGAAGGAAAAAAGAAAAATTGCTTTAGATGGAGACGTTAGGACAGATGAAGAAATAACTATTGATGAATTAAAAAAGGAGAGGTTCCAGAAGAATTATCAGATAAATTAGAAATATCTATATCTACAATTTTAGGATATTTGACAACAGCCCTTGAAAATAATGAGAATATAGAAATTAAGTTTGATATATCAAAATATTATTTAAAAGAAGATAGAGAAGAGATTCTTAGAGAAGTAAGGTCTAAAGACTACAGAAAAATTGGAGAAATTAAAAAGACTCTTAGAAGTGATATAAAATATGAGGCTATAAGAGCAGTAATAATAGAAGAAATATTTTTAAAAAATAAGAAATTGATAAATGATAATTAAAGTTAACTAGTGTTATAAATTGCTTTGTAAAATATATAAGAAGTACAAAAATAGAGAATAAGGAGAATGAAATGAGTAATTACGGTAATTTACAAAAGGTTATAGATGGCAAGAGAAAGTTTGGGATAACACCTCATATACCTGGAGGTTTTATAACACCAGAGAACCTTGAAAAAATAGCTATAGTAGCAAAAAGATATAATGGAGTTATAAAAATTACTTCAGGACAAAGAATATTAATTACTAATTTGGAGGAAAGTGATTTACCATTAATTTGGGAAGAACTTGGAATGATGCCAGCTGTCAAAACACAAAATTCTGTTAAAAATGTAGAGATGTGTCCAGCAGGTTTTTGTAAGAGAGCAAAACATAATACTATTGGAATAGGAATGAGACTTTCAAAAAGGTACCATTGGGCAGAAATGCCATGTAGAACCAAAATAGGTGTTGCTGGATGTAGAAATGCATGTGGGAGTGTTTATAGTAAGGATGTAGGTATAATAGCTGATAAAACTGGATTTATGGTAACCGTAGGAGGATCAGGAGGATATAATCCAAGAATGTCAGATATTATTGCAATTGATTTGACTGAAAAGGCTGCAGAAAATTTAGTTGATATAATTTTTGAATACTACAAAGAAAATGCAGAAGCTGGTGAAAAATTAGGATTTTTTATAGATAGAATAGGTATAGAAAAATTTAAATCTGATGTATTTAAAATAATTGATTAGATAATAATATCTTTTAGGGAAAGAGTATTATAAAAAATAATAAACATGTAAAATATTTATATCAAAAGAAAAAGTTTATTAAGTGCTAAATGTAAAGTATTCAAGGAGGGTATTAATTGAAAGAAGATAAGAAGCCCACAATTGTAGTAAGCAGATGTTTAGGATTTTGTAATTGTAGATATAATGGAGATATGATATCAGATAAGTTTGTTGAAAAATTAAAAAAGTATGTCAATTATATAACTGTTTGTCCGGAGGTAGATATCGGTTTAGAGACACCTAGAAAGCCTATAAGATTAATATTAGAAAAAGAAAAAATAGAACTTTATGAGCCGCATAGTGGAAATGTATATACAAGGGAAATGGATGAATATTCAAATGAATTTTTTAAATCTTTAGAAGAAGTGCATGGATTTATATTAAAGGGAAGGTCACCATCTTGTGGAACCAAAAATGTAAAGTTATATTTAGGTAAAGAAAAGACAATAGGATCAAAAAAGAGTATAGGATTATTTGCTTCTTATGCTATTAAAAACTATCCATATCTTCCTATTGAGGAAGAAGGACGTCTTACTAATCATGCCATAAGAGAGCATTTTTTAATTAAGGTGTATATATTTTTTAAATTTAAGGAAGTAGAAAAATCTAATTCTATTAAAGAGTTAATTAAATTTCATTCAAATAATAAATATCTTCTTATGGCATATAATAGAAGTCAGTTAAAGCATTTAGGGCAAATAGTTGCTAATGATGAAAAAAACATTTTAATGAAATTATAAATGACTATGAGCATCATTTAGGTTTAGCATTTTCTAAAATTCCTAGAAAAGGTAATTACATAAATACATTTATGCATATATTTGGATACTTTTCAGATTATCTTTCAAAGGATGAAAAGGAATTTGTATTAGATATATTTAATAAATATAAGGAAGATAAGATTCACATGGATGTACCTTTAAATATTTTAAAAACTTATGCTATAAAATATAATGAAGAATATCTTTTGAATCAAACTATATGGTCTGCGTACCCAGAAGAATTACTTGATATAAGTGATTCTGGAAAAGAGGGAATATAAAATAATAAACAAAAAAGGGGCTGTCATAGATAGCCCCTTTTTTATGTAAAACGTAAAATACCTAATTAGAAAATAAAAACAATTATCATTTTAATGTGTAAATATTACTTAATATAAATCTATTAAGCTATTTCTTTAGATAGAGATTTAAATTACCTTCTTTACGTCTCTTATAAAACTCTGCAGTTGATGTAAATAAAACGTCAGATGATGAGTTAAGTGCTGTTTCACAAGAATCTTGTATTACACCTATAATAAATCCAACTCCAACTACTTGCATAGAAACATCGGTCGGTATTCCAAATAAGCTACAAGCTAAAGGTATTAATAGTAAAGAGCCTCCAGATACACCTGATGTTCCACAAGCACTTATAGTTGCTAGTATACTAAGTATAAGTGCAGTCGGAATATCAACAGGAATATTTAAAGTATGTGCAGCTGCTAATGTTAAAACAGAAATCGTAACAGAAGCACCAGACATATTTACAGTTGCACCTAAAGGAATAGATACTGAATAAGTATCTTTATCTAAACCTAATCTTTTACATAAATCCATATTTACAGGAATATTCGCAGCTGAACTACGAGTAAAAAATGCTGTAATACCACTTTCTTTTAAACATTTTAGAACAAGAGGATATGGATTTTGACGAATATTTATAAATACTATAATTGGATTGGCGATAAGTGCTACAAATAGCATACATCCAACTAAAACTAAAAGTAGTTTTCCATAGCTTATAAATGTTTGAATTCCATTAGTTGCAATTGCATCAAAGACAAGTCCCATAATTCCAATTGGTGCAAAATTAATTATCCATCCAACCATTTTAGATAAAGCATCAGAAATATTAGCTAGCATTGTTTTAGTTGAATCATTTGCTCCTTTTAAGGCAAATCCAAGAATTACAGCCCATGATAATATACCTATATAATTGGCAGTAACTAATGCATTTACTGGATTATCTACAATATTCATTAAAGGTGATCTTAAGACTTCAGTAATTCCACCAGGAGGCGAAAGATTTTCTACTCCTGCTACCAGAGTTAATTTTACTGGAAAAATAAAACTTGCTAAAACTCCAATAAATCCACCTGTGAAAGTTCCAAGTAAATAAAGAATAATTATAGACTTCATATTAGTTTTTTGTCCGCTTTTATGTTGACATATTGCAGATGTAACAAGAAAAAATACAAGCATAGGAGCAATTGCTTTTAAAGCACCTACAAATAAGGAACCTAAAATTACAATTGACTTTGCTTTTTCTGGAATAGTTAATGATAAAATAATTCCAATAGATAAACCTAAGATTATTCTTTTAACTAAACTTATTTTATTCCATTTTTTCATTAAGTTTTTCATAATATCTCCTCCTAATTAATGTTTTGAATATACTTTTTATAGTTTATCATAAATTTCTCGGCAAATAAATTATATTTAAGCTTATATAGTTAATTTTTAAAAGTATATAATGAAAAAACAAATAAAAGAATAGATTATAATATTGGATATACAATGAGAGAAATAATAAAAATA
>NZ_ASRV01000132.1 GCF_000401215.1 Clostridium sartagoforme AAU1
TTATGTTATAATTTGTGTAAGTGAAGTATATGTTTAAAAATGTAAAAACAAAATAAGAGCAAGATTTTTATATGACTTTACCAAATTTAGTGCTACAAAAAGAATAAGGAAAGACAATAGCTCTATAATATGACAAAATATACAATTTTATTAAATAAAGTATAAATTGGTGAACAGGATGTTTTAATGAGATGGATTAAAGTAATGTAAGTATTTTTTATATATTTTTCCCAATAGAAATTAGTTTTGATTGAAGTTTTACATCATTTTTAACCTTATCAATAGTAGTACAACCATGAATTATAATATTCCTGTTATTAACTAATCCCATTGCTTTTAAAGATTTACCTGTATTTCTAATATATTTTGAAAAAATAAAAGGGATAGGTGCACCATAGGTGCAAAGCATTATAACATTACGTTTTCCGAAACGTGGTTTATGGTATTTATCGGTAAGTGGATAACATCTATCCAGAAAGGTTTTTGTGTATCCGTTAACTTGGTTAATATAAATTGGCGATGATATTATTACAGTATCAGCGGTTTTAATATTTTCAAAAATCTCAGTGAAATCGTCTTTCAAAACGCATACACCACCATTTTCTACACATTTTCTGCAACCTAAACAGTTTTTTATGTTAATTTTAGAAAGCTCATATTTTAAAAATATTGCTCCTTTTTCTTTTGCACCTTTAAGTATGCAATCTAAAGCAAATGCACCATTTCCATTAATATGTGGACTACCTAAAATTGCTACAATTTTATGCATATTTAATTTACCATCCTTATAATTATATCTACACAATGCTTTGCTCCATTTTCACTTGCAATATTTTTACCCAATTGCTTTGCATTTTTGGTGATTTTGTCAGATAAAGCATAGTTTATTGATTCTACAAGCTTTTTTGCTGATAATTATTTTTTGTATATAGGTTTTGTCCCTACGCCAATGTCGTAACTACGATGTGCCCATGCAAATTGGTCGTTGGAAAAGGGAATAATAATAGACGGCACTCCTGCAGCAAACCCAGCTGCTGTTGTACCTGCCCCACCGTGGTGACAGACAGCCAAGCATTTTGGAAATAGCCATGTATGAGGGATTCTGTCTATTGCGAATATATTTTCAGGTAAGTTCTTAACATTACCCATACCACAAATAATTCCACGATTATCTGTTTTAGATAATGATTCCTTTACATAAGATATAAACTTATCTTTATTTTTTTCGTTAAATACAGAACCAAATCCAAAATAAATAGGTTTTTCACCCTCTGATAAAAACTCTACAAGTTCTTTTGGTGGAGTATATTCATCATTTTCTTGAGTAAACCAATATCCAAATTGGTAAACATTTTTATTCCAGTCTCCTGGACGTGGAAAAACATAATTTGAACAAGAAACAATGGATGGATGGTTTTCATCTACTAGTTCAAAAGGACAATTAAAATTTTCTGGTAGTTTACCGAATTTTTCTTTCCAATAAAGTATAACGCCTGTTTTAGATGCCATCCATAACATGCCCTGTAGCATTTTATAAGACAAAGAAATAGGCATTTTCGTTTTCCCATAAGCGATAATTGATGGCACCTTAGAAGTTTTCAACATAGGAAAAGGAGATGCCATAACAGATGGTATTCCCATTTGTTCTGCAGCAAAATAGCCAATGGTGCAACCAGTATGATATACAACAACATCACTACCAATACATGCTTCATACATTTCATCAACCATCATTTTCGAATACTTTTTCATTTTGTTAAAGGTAAAAAGCATTTTAAGTGGATTTGTTGAACTTTGAGCAGCCTCTAGAAGCTTAGGATCAATATCTACAGATTTATAATCTGCTGCAAGTGGAAAATGTTTTATTCCATAACTTGTAATAAAATCTCCAAAGCTTTTACCTGCTGCAATTCGTACATATTCCCCCTGTTTTTTTAACTCAATAGCCAGAGCAATATATGGCTGAATATCTCCACGAGAACCACTACATAAAATTGTAATCATTATTGCCTCCTAAAATCTATTTGATTTGAACAACAGCTTGTTGTATGATTTTAGTGTATTCTACATATAAGAACTATTCAACCGACAATATCCGTCAATATGTCGGATTTTATAAAGGAGCAGTTATGGCAAAATATAAGGAAATATCTACACAAACAAGACAAAACCTCATAGACGCTTTTTGGGAGCTTTATTGTGAGAAGCGTATTGAAAAAATAACAGTCCGTGAAATAACCACAAAAGCAGGATACAATCGAAGTACTTTTTACGAGTATTTTAACGACGTTTATGATGTTCTTAAGCAGATTGAAGAATCTCTTTTACCAAACATTGAAGAAATGCCACCACTTTTACCAACAGGATACAATGAATCGGTACCTATAGATTCATTTATAAAGCTATATTCAAGTAGTAGTAAGTATTACACTGTGCTTTTAGGTGATAATGGAGACCCTGCTTTTGCAGGTAAGATGAAAAATGGTATAAAAGCAAAACTATTGGAGCAGTTAGAAGCAAATGAGAGTACTATGGAAATTGATTATACCCTTGAGTATATGTTATCTGCTATGATTGGAATATTAACCTATTGGTTTAAAAATAATGAAAATATTTCAAAAGAAGATTTAGTTAAGTTAATGTATGAGCTTATGAACAGTGAGGGGATAAATAAATTGGTCACGAAATTAAAATTGTGATTATTACCAAGTTATGAAAATATTACAAAGAGCTTCATGCGTTGATGAGCTTGTACACAGCAATAGAAAAAGCTGAACAAAAAATCGAATATTTAAGTAGTAACGAAGATGCAATAAGAATTTATTAGATGTTTTAGATGATGAAACTATATAAATTAAGACAGGATTAAATATAGAAGAAATTAAAGATTTAAGAGATAAGAATTATTAGGATAGGTAAAAATCTATCTTATTTTCATATAAAAATATAATGAAAACTTAAATTTGAAATTCTATTAATTATATTGTATGTGTGGAAATCTAAAGTTTTTTACTTATGGTACAGTGAACCGTACCACAAGTAAGTGACTACTTTTGATAAATGAGTCACTGGTATTTATAGTTAGTTTACGAAATTATTGAATATTAAATTTTAGGTCTTCTAAAAAACGGTCAGTAGGTTTAAAATAAAACTAATCTACTGACCGTTTTGGTCTATAAAGGAGCATATTATGAAAGCTTTGAAGAGATAAAGAAGGTAAGTGAGTTTAAGTGTATGATGGATTCTTTGAAAAAATATTATTACAAGGAAGAATTTGTGATTAAACTATAAGGAGGAGTTAATTATGGAGGATAAATTCAGACTTTTGGTATTTCAAAATCTGAATTGTGAGATTCATTACTGGTATAGAAAGGGAACAACAAATAAATGGGTAATATTTTTTCATGGAGCAGGTGTTAATCATGAAATGTTCAATGAACAATTTAAGGCATTTGATGATACTTATAATTTAATTGCATGGGATTCTCGAGGACACGGTTTATCTAAATTGGAGCAAGGGAAAAAATTTCAGTTTAAAGATATGATTAGCGACTGCAAAAAATTATATGAAATTTATAATATTGATAAAGCGATTCTTATAGGTCAATCAATGGGAGGAAATCTGGTTCAGGAAATATCTTATTATTATCCAGAACTAGTAGAAAAATCAGTGCTGATTGACTGTACCAAAAACACAGGTAAGCTCACATTTATGGAAAAGTGTTCACTGAAATGCACTAAGTTTATATTTAACTGCTATCCATGGAAGTTACTAATAAAACAGAGCGCGAATGCTTGTGGAAACAAAGATAGTGTAAAGAAATACGTTAGAGATTGCTTTGAAAGGATAGATAAAAAAATCTTTATTGATATTATAACAGATTTAATAGGATGCCTTCACTATGACCCGGAATTTAAGTTTAAAAAACCTGTATTGTTACTTTGCGGTTCAGATGACAAAACAGGTAATATTAAAAAAATTGCTGAGGCATGGGCAAAAGATGATAGTAATTGTACATTTTATTTTATTAATCATGCAGGTCATAACTCAAATCAAGATAATCCAGATATGGTTAACAAGTTGATCATTGACTTTATAAATAATTAATTATATTAGGGTTATAGTTGTTTACTTATATTTAAACAAATTTAACAAGAACTAAATAAAACTCTCCACTATATCACCATACTTTGTATAAGTGTTATTATAATAACATGGAGGTGCAAATAGTATGGATAATATATATAAAACAGCAGAAGTAGCTAAAAAGGTTGGAGTACATTCAAACACTGTACGTTTGTACGAGAAGCTTAAATTAATACCAGAGGCAAGTAGATTACCAAATGGTTATAGATTATTTACTGACTATCATATAGAGCAGTTTAATCTTGCTAGAACTGCCTTTAAAGTAGAGATTCTGCAAAATGGACTTAGAAAAAAGATAATAAATATTGTTAAGTTATCTGCCAGGGGAGAGTTTCTAGAAGCAATTAGTTGTACAAATGACTACATTAATCAAATAAAACAAGAGCAAAAGAATGCAGAAGAAGCTATAGAACTTTCAAGGAAGCTTTTATTAGGTATAGATGCTAAGGATAATGATATAATCTTCTCAAGAAAGCAAACTGCAGATTATCTACAAGTAACAATGGATACATTAAGAAATTGGGAGATGAATTGTTTGCTTACAGTTAAGAGAAAGCAGAATGGATATCGAGTTTATACTGAAAGTGATATTAATAGATTAAAGATAATACGGACATTACGTTGTGCTAACTATTCTCTTTCAGCGATTTTAAGAATGATGAATGCCTTATCAGAAAGCAGGGATATTGATATTAGAGAGGTGATTAATAAACCCCAAAAGAATGAGAACATTATTACAGCATGTGACAAACTTCTTACCTCCTTAAGTGATGCAGAAAAGAATGCTCATAGTATATTGAAACAATTAGAATATATGAAAAATGAATTCAATATAAACTCTACACTTTAACACTAGACTTTGAGCTGGTGTTATTATTTTATATTTTCCTATGCTTATATTTTCAGGAGCGACATTACCATATGATGTTATGCCAATAGCACTTCAGAAAGTATCAGATATCTTACCATTAACTCAAGGGATAAAGCTTTTAAAAAGTGCATCACTTAATTTAAGTATTGATAATGAAATGCTTCCAATTTTAGTTATAAGTATACTTGCTGTGATATGTATTGGAGTAGCTATTAAATTTTTTAGGTGGGAGTAATTTTAAAAGCAAAATTGAATTAATATAAAACTTAAAATCAGGACAATAGATAAGTTTGTGCAAACCTAATTTATCTACTGTCTTTTTTGTATTATTAGTTGGTAAATTTGCAATAATAATCACAATTATATATGTTAATCACAGCTACCATCTAAATCAGGGTAATATTTAATAGACCAAGATTCAAGTTCCTTAATGAGCTTAGTAATTTCTTTCCCTTTATCAGTTAGATGATACTCAACTTTAGGTGGAACTTCAGGATATATTTCCTTACCAACTAATCCGTCATTTTCTAATTCTTTTAAATTTTCACTTAAAATTTTTTGGCTTATACCTTTAACAATTCTTTGAAGCTCTAAAAATCTTTTTGGTTCATTATATAAACTACATAATAAAAGAGCCTTCCATTTGCCACGTATAAAATCCATTGCAAAATCTAATAAACAAACATAAGTTTTGTTATTAAAGGAAATCATTAAATTACCTACTTTCAAATATTTTTACATAAGATATTATACTAGAATTTTTAATGTAAATAAAGAATGTTAAATATTAATAAATTATTTTCTATATAAATACCATATCTTAATAAATCATACTTTTAGGTAAGCTATCTAACGTAAAAGTGCGTACTTGTTAAGTATCACAGGCATTTATATAATGAGAGCATAAATAATTTACAAATAATAAATAGATTAAGGAGATGTAATATGAAGGTAGTTGCTTTTAATGGAAGTCCTAAAAAGGAAGGGAATACATATAAATCAATAGAGACTGTAGCAAAAGAATTGGAGAAAGAAAATATTGAGGTAGAAATTATTCACGTTGGAAATAAGGTAATACGTGGATGCTTAGCTTGTGGTGGATGTAGTAGAAATAAGAATGAAAAGTGTGTCATTAATAACGATGAAGTTAATGAATGGATTGCAAAGATGAAAGAGGCTGATGGGATTATATTAGGATCTCCAGTTCATTATTCTGCTATTGCAGGAACCATGAAATCATTCTTAGACCGTGCTTTTCTTGTAACATCAGTAAATGATGGTATGCTTAGACATAAAGTTGGAGCAAGTGTTGTTGCAGTTAGAAGATCAGGAGGAGTTCCGGTATTTGATCAATTAAATAATTATATTAATTATTCAGAAATGTTAATGCCTACATCTAATTATTGGAATGTAGCTTATGGTAGAACCGAAAATGAGGTTCTTCAGGATAGCGAAGGAATGCAAATAATGAGAGTATTAGGTAAGAATATGGCTTGGTTAATGAAGCTTGTTGAATTTGGTAAGGATCATATTGAAGCACCAAAGAGAGAAGAAAAGAATTTTATGAGTTTCATAAGATAAATATATTAATAAAAATAACTAATGATTTTTAAGGAGAAGACCTTACTTAAGTCAAAAAAGTGTTAGGGAATTTTGAAGAGAAAATGATATTCAAGTTGAAGCATGGTCACCTTTAATGGCTGGTAATGGATTATTAGAAAATGAGACATTAAAAGAAATAGCTAAAAAGTACAATAAAACAGTAGCTCAGATAGTGTTACGTTGGGATTTACAAAGTCAAATAGTAACTATCCCTAAATCTACAAATGAGAGAAGGTTAATTGAAAATATAGATATATTTGATTTTAATCTAAGTAAAGATGATATTGATAAGATAGATAGCTTAAATAAAGATTTAAGAGTAGGGCCAGATCCAGATAATTTTGATTTTTAATGTATATTGTATTATTTCTATTTTAGTAAATTTAATTATATAATTAAAAGCTCACTTTAAATAGTTAAGGTGAAGCGTATCATAAGTAAATTATATTATTAATAAACTAAGATAATTAAATATATGGGATAATATATAGTTCCTCAATAGTAAGTTTTAATGAAGTTGAGGAACTTATACTTTTATTATTTACCAAATAATGGGGGTGATGTATTAGTAAAGTACAAATATTTAATTTTACTTTCAAATATGAAAAATAAAATATTTTTGAGAATTTTAATATCACAATACATTCAGAAATTATATACATGACCATTTGTGAATAACTTAAATTGTTATTTGCTAGTAGTTATAATTTTAAAAAGAGAACATATGTGAATATTTGACAATTGTATCATTTATTGATATATTATATTTAATGATATATCAATAAATGATATATAGAATAGAAAGGAGAATTTTATGCCAAGAAAAGATTCTATTGATATTGGGGAACTAACAGATTCTGCTTTTTATATTTTATCTAGTGTTATTGAGGAAAAGCACGGATACCTAATTATGAAAACTATTGAGAACCTTACTAATAATGAAGTTACTATTGGTCCTGCATCACTTTATACAACACTGAAAAAGCTTTTATCAGCAGATTTAGTGGAGTTAGGTTCTGACACAGATGATAATAAAAAAGTATATAAAATAACAAATAAAGGACGAGAGATGCTGATAAAAGAGATTGAGCGTAAAAAACAGATGGTTAAATTTGCTGAAAATTTTTTAAATTAGAAAAGAGGTATATTCATGAAAAGTAAATATGTAATGATTAGTGGATTTGCATTTACTGAAGAAGGTGATATGGAAAAACTAAAAAATTATGCAAGGCAAGGCTGGATATTAGAAGACATAGTAGGAGGTTTTTTCTATAAGCTAAGAAAAGATAAGCCTCAAAATATAGTGTATAGTTTAGATTATCAATCGGATACCGATGGAGAGTATTTTACCATATTCAAAGAAGCAGGATGGGAACTTGTTATTTCTATAAATAACCAAATGCATATTTTTTTAGCGCAAGCTGGGACTAAGCCTATTTATAGTGATAGTAAATCGGAAATAGATAAATATACACGTGTAAGAAATCAAACAAGAAGGGGAACAATCTATTCTTTAATAATAGCTATAGTATTAATAAGCTTGTTAGTTGTTTCTGTAATAGCTATAAGACCTATATTTCTGATTATCTTAGGAGTATTAGTAATTGATATTTTCATATTTATCTTTAATTTTATGCCTTACTTAGCTTATAACTCTAGAATTAAACAAATAAACAGGTATGGTAGATGTAAAAGTGAAGCAGAAAATAACAAAATCACATGGAAGTTATATGCAATTTCAGGCGTTCTATGGTTAGCTATAGGAATATGGCATTTAATTGGTAAACTATATTTTTCTGCAATATTTTTTATAATTTTTGGTGTTTATTTTATTTTTTCAAGTTCAGCCTACTTTAAGAAATATAAAAAGTCATTTTAAATTTTATTCAAAACATTTAAAGTGTAAAAATCTCATTTAAAAGTAATACGTAGAAGTGTATCATAAATGAGTTTTTTACTAAACCTGTAATATTCTACTTTTACTCTATCGATTCTACTTGTGGTGGGTTTCAATATAGTGACTTTGAAATTATTATACTATTAAAGGTGGTGTAATCATGGATACAAAAAAAATCGGAAAATTTATATCAGATGCTAGAAAAAAGAAAAAATTTACACAAGCAGAACTGGGAGAATATTTAAATGTAACTGATAAAGCTGTTTCAAAATGGGAGTGTGGTAAGTGTCTACCAGATAGTTCATTATTTGAAGAGATAAGTAAAGTATTAGAAGTTTCAATGATTGAATTATTAAAAGGAGAATATATTGAACAAGAAAATGCAGAAGTAGAAAGTAATAAAACTATAAACTCATTGCTTAATGAGATTAAAAAGTTAAAGAGAAATGAATCTTTGGTTGGAGCTTTATGTGCTATATTAATATCATTTGTTACAGCAATTTATTCTGTTATATGGGAACCAGGTGAAAAAGCTTATCAACAATTTTTTTCAGGATTTATTGAAGCTATCAGTGGTAGCTGCCTTATTATAGGAATAATTCTTATATTCTATACATGGGTAAAATACTCTGAAAAAAATTCTAAATAATAAGTAGATTATAAATTAACTCTAATGGAGCTGTCGAATAGACAGCCCAATCAAGAATTAATAATTAAAAGTGGATAGTTATTTTTAGTAATTTGTTCAAAGTTACTGAAAATAACTTAGTTTTGAAAACTCCTAAAGGAGTTTTTTTCATTTTTTACTTTCTATAATATTTAGTGTACTGTGAGCAATTTCTATTCCATTTACAAGTAGTGTAATTTTATGAATACCAGGATAATGTTTACGTGTAGTAAGATCTGCAAAGTTGTGAGTGCGTCTTCCAGATAAATGTTCACCACCTGACATAGTTTTATCGGATAAGAAAAACAACTTACGGGATAAGCGTGAATTTGATTTTATAAAGTCAATACCATACTCTAAACGGATATGTGAAGGCGTATTACGTACTATATCAATTGAGTAATTAAGCTCACAGCTATCTCCTATTTTAAGTTCCTTTGGAGTAACATTAAAAATTACATTCTTAAATAAAGGGTTTTCATCAGAAAAATCTGTATAACCAAAGAGATCTAATGCTATAGGATTTGCATTTCGCACTAGAGTACGACAACCTTTTCGAAGAATCCAGTCTGTTTCAGAACTATAGCCTATCCATTTTTTTACTAGTTCTATAACAACTTTAGGATTATCTTTTGAAATATCATTTAGGTTGTTGGCTACACTTTTGCGTACATAAAGTGATGTGTCTGCCATAAGATTTTCCAAAATTTTTAAAATTGGTGATGGATTATTTTTAAACATAGGAAGTGATGTTCCCCATGGAAGACGGGGACGACAGCCTTCACTGGAAAAGCGACGAATATGTTCATTTTTATGCAATGACCATTTAAACATATAGACCATTACACGCTCAGGATCATTAAGTAAAAATGGGCGGATAGCGAACTCTGATGATGACTGCTCTGTAAAACGTTCTAAGGCATTCATTGAAAGTTCAAAGTGTTTTTTATTCTGTCCATAAGTAGCGACAAAGTCAGGAAAAAATAAATATGGAAATCCAACACAGTCTTCATTTATTAAAAATAAAATTTGTAGAGCGTCTTCAAAATCCTTTGGAAGATATTCGCCTAATTTCTCTGCGATCTTATGTATTCTGGCTTTTAACTCTAATTCAGCCCATGGAGGTGATAAAACACAAGCTGTAAACAGCTCTGAATTAAATTCTGTATAGACTTTATGAACTTTATCTCCAAAGTCCTTTAAAAATTCACTTGAATAAATATTTTTTAATGGTTCACTCATAACTAATTTTCATTCTCCTTCAAATTCTTTGTTTATATTAAATAATGATGATTTACTTAGCATATTTTCTAAACGCGTAGAAGTTTCATCTAAAAGTATAAATTATATAACTTGACAGCATAATGTCATATTATGTGATTTTTTAATAAAAATATACGATATTCTTTTCACAATTTTCTATAAAAAATATTTCTAAATAACGGGTACAATTATGCAAATATCAAATACAACTTTTAAGGAAAACTTATTATTTATAACTATCTAATAATAGTATAATAAAAATTAAGAATAACTATAGTAAGGATTTGTTAAATATGTATAATATAATGATAATTGATGATAATGAACAACTACAAAATGGAATAGGAAATGTGTTAGTTAGTAATGGATATTCCATTATTAAACCAAGGGAGTTTTGTAATATTTCTTATTTAGTAAAAGAAAATAATCCGAGTCTTATATTGTTAGATATAAATTTGCCTGAAAGTGATGGGTTTAAAATTTGTACAGAAATAAGAAGTTTTTCAAGAGTTCCAATTATATTTATAACAAGTAGAGATACTAATATAGATGAATTAATGGGCATAACATTAGGTGGAGATGATTTTATAACTAAGCCTTATAATACTCAAATTCTTTTAGCTAGGATAAAATCTCTTTTAAAAAGAACTTATCCAAGTGATGGAATAACAGATATTATTGAACATAATGGAGCTAGGATAAATATTTTATCAAGCACTGTTGAGCATAATGGTAAAGTCATTGAGCTTACTAAAAATGAATTGAAAATATTACATTACTTATTAAATAATAATGGAAAGATAGTATCTAGAGTAGATATTATGGAATATCTTTGGGACAGCTCTATGTTTGTAAATGATAATACTCTTACAGTCAATATTGGCAGGATTAGAAGTAAATTTGAGGAGCTTGGACTAAAAGATTATATAAAAACTAAAAGAGGTCAAGGGTATTTAGTATGAGTTTAGGTGATTTCTTAAAAAGTAGATTTTCAGTAATATTTTCAAACTCAATTGCCTTGATAACTTTATTAGTTTTTCTTTTTAGTGTAGGAAATACTTTAGATACTTTAAAGATAATATCAATTATATGGATCATAGTGCTTGGAGCTTATTTATTCTTTCAATATAAAAATAGAAAAGCATTTTTCAATGAGATTTCAAAGAGTATAGACAATTTAGATAAAAAGTATTTAATTAGTGAGGTTATTGATAAGCCAGTTTATTTAGAAGCAGAACCTTATTATTATTTACTAAAAAAGGCTGGGAAGTCAATGAGAGAAGAAATAAATTCTATTAAAAATGAAAGAAAGGAATACAAAGAATATATTGAACAGTGGATACATGAAGTTAAAACGCCAATAGCATCTATCAAACTTATAGAAGAAAATAATAAGACAAAGATATCAAGGATTGTGCTACAGGAACTTGAGACTTTAGATAGATGTGTAGAGCAGGCCCTGTTTTATGCAAGAAGTGAAGAAGTAGAAAAAGATTACTTAATAAAAGAAATGTCATTAGAAAATTGTATAAATAAAGTAATAATAAAAAATAAACAAATATTTATTTTGAATAACATAGATGTTGAAATAGAAAATGTAGATAAAAATGTATATTGTGATAGCAAATGGCTTGAGTTTATTTTAAATCAAATTGTAGTTAACGCTAGTAAGTATAGAAATCCAGAAAATCCAAAGGTGAAGATATATACTGAGGATATTAAAAATGGAATTCAACTTATAATAGAAGATAATGGACTTGGGATACCTCAAGCTGAATTAAATAGAGTGTTTGAAAAAGGTTTTACAGGTAGCAGGGGAAGATTAAATAACAAATCTACAGGAATAGGATTATATTTATGTAAAAAATTATGCGGAAAATTAGGATTAATAATAGATATAGAATCAAAGGAAAATTTATATACAAAGGTTATAATTGTGTTTCCAAAAGGAAGCTTTGTTATGAAATAGACTTATATAAGGTGACAACATTGTAACATTAAAGTAATATTAAATCTAATTAGATGGGGTTTAAATGTTGTACAATCCTATTGAGGTGAGATAAATGGAAAAGATATTAAGTATAAAAAACGTTGAAAAATATTATGGAAACAAAGTGAATGTAGTTAAAGCTGTTGATGATATAACTTTTGACGTATATAAAAGTGAATTTGTAGGTGTTATGGGACCATCTGGATCAGGAAAGACGACGTTATTAAATATGATAGCAACAATTGATGATGTTAGTTCTGGCAATATTTATTTGGATAAAGAAGATTTAACTGAAATAAATCAAAAGAACATAGCAAAGTTTAGAAAGGAAAACTTAGGATTTATATTTCAAGACTTTAATTTATTAGATACACTAACTATTCATGAAAATATAGCTTTAGCACTTACTATAAATAAAACTAAAAAAAGTGAAATAGATAATAAAGTGTTAAATATAGCAAGAAAAATTGGAATAGAAGATTTACTAGAAAAATACCCTTATGAAGTATCTGGAGGACAAAAACAAAGAACTGCTTGTGCAAGGGCATTAGTGACTAATCCTAAACTTATATTAGCTGATGAGCCAACAGGAGCACTTGATTCTAAATCTGCTCAAATGTTAATAGAAATGATGTCAAATTTAAATAAAGATTTAGGTGCAACTATATTAATGGTAACTCATGATTCATTTACAGCTAGTTATTGTAATAGGATATTATTTATTAAGGATGGTAAAATATTTACAGAACTAGTGAAAGGTGAAGATACACGTAGACAGTTTTTTAATAAAATATTAGATGTAGTGGCATTATTAGGTGGTGATGTAAGAGATGTACGTTAAATTAGCCAAAAGTAATGCAAAAAAATCTATTAAGGATTATTTAATTTATTTTATTACAATAACAATATGCGTAAGCTTATTTTATGCTATTACATCACTTTCAAGTTCAAGTTATGAACTAATTACTGAGGAATCTTATAACTTTAGAAATTTAAAATTAATATTAAAGTATTCAACTTATATAATTACAGCAATGCTTATTTTACTTGTAGCTTATGTAAATAAATACATAATAAGAAGACGTCAAAGAGAGTTTTCAATATATATACTACATGGAATGGAACAAAAAAATGTGGCATTGATGTTTTTCATTGAAACACTCGTAATTGGAATTTTAGCTATAATATCGGGAATATTTGTGGGGACTTTATTTTCTCAAGTAATTACAGCTATAGTTTTAATAAGTGCAAAGCAAGAAGTAGCATTTAGCTTTAAGTTATATATGGATACGGTAGGAATTACATTTATATTCTTTATATCTATGTTTTGTATAATAGGATTGTATAATATTATAGTTTTAAGAAAAATAAAACTTATAGATATGTTAAATGCACATAAGCAAGTTGAGTTTCAATTTAAAAGAAGTGGGAAAGTTTATAGTGCAATATTTGCATTATCAATAATTTTATATATAATATGTGGCTATTGTACTTTTAAATTAATAAATACAAAAATTGATTATAGTATAAAATCTTTAATGTTTATAGCTATATCACTTTTGGCTTTTATAATAGGAACTTATGCACTATTTTATTCTATTTCTTATATACTTATACACATAAAAAATAAGTATATTAATTTTAAGTACGAAGGTACAAATTTATTTTTAATAGGAACACTGGTATCTAAAATAAAGTCGGCTCCAATACTAATGGCTACTATAGCAATGACCTTTTTAGGAGCGATGATAAGTTTTATAATTACACTTGTAATGGCTCAGTGGGCTATAGGATATTTAGATATGAGAGTTCCTTATGATGTAGAAATAAGAAATAATTATAGTAATGGATTTTTAACAGAAAACAATATAACTGATATTAAAGATATACCTCAATTAGATTATAGTGAGATTATAGATTACTTAAATGACAAGGATCATGATGTAAATAGTTATTGCGAGGTAGAAAAATATTTTATAAATAAAGATGATTTTTATAACAAAGATAAAAATAATGTTTCAACTATAGCTATAAGCTTAAGTGATTTTAATAAACTAAGAAGTATGCTAGGGTATGATGAAATAGAGCTTAAGGATAATGAGTTTACAACTCAATGGCATAGTGCAGTCAATGATGAAGAAATAAGTAATTATATTAAAGATTATGCTAATTTGAATGTAAATGGAGAAGAACTAAAACTAAGTGAAAATTCAAATTATAAAGAATCTATTGGAGAAGGGCTTTATGGATCTTACGTAAATAATATTATAATTTTACCAGATAAGGTATGCGATAATCTTACTTTTGCAGAGAAAAACTTTGTAGCTAATATTAATAATAAAATGAGTTATGAAGAAGCTGATGATTTTCAATATAAGTATGTTAATGAGTGGTTTAGAAAAAGTAATGATGAATTTATAAAAAAATATGATATATCATCTAGTGTAGTTAGAGTCAGAATAAAATCATCGGAAACTAATAATATCTTAAATATGACTTTAGCTATGAGAATTCTTGGAATATATTTAGGTGTAGTATTACTTATGATAAGCTTAACAATTTTATCACTTAGTCAGCTTGCAGATTCCATTGAGCATAAAGATAGATTTAGTAGTGCTAAAAAGATTAGGGGTTGAGGATAAAGAAATTAATAAGATTATATTAAAGCAAATTTCATTATATTTTATAATTCCTATATCTATAGCCATGGTTGGAGTTATAGTTTTTATTTATAATTATTATCTGATTTATAAAGATATAATTAGTACCTATATTGGCGATATTACATTTGTTTTAAGTATAATTACTGGAATTGTATTAATGATTGGAATTTATATATGTTACTTTGGAGGAACATATTATACTTTTAAGAGAAATGTTAATAGTTAAATTTATTTGATTATAAATTTATATGAATTTTTATATCAATATTTATTATTAATAAAAAAAGCATAAAATATCACTCATCATAATTCTGAGGATAGTATAATTGATTAAAATAGAAGACAAAGGGTTTTAAAACTATTCTTTGTATCTATTAAAATGATAGGAGTGATTATTATAATGGAAAATAATCTTAGATTTTATCAAGAGCATGATATTATGACAGAAATAAAAACCATGGAAGATATGGTTACCAATATACCAAAGGATATAAAAACTATTATATCTTATGTACAAAATATATTGCTCCATCAACATTGGAGTGAGGCTTATGGAGTGAAGCTTAGTGAATCAAAATATAGACATCGAAACATGGATGATATTGAGTATTATTATTATAATGAAAATGAACTTGTGTTGCTGATCTTTATATACCTATTAGTAATTATTAATATATACAAATAAAAAAGGACTTACTATGATAAGGAAGTCCTTTAAACATATTTTAAGAACAATTCATATTAATAAAGAAATTAACATTATATAAAGAAAGAGCAAACAAAACATCTACTTAAAAACTATTATTATAAAAAGTATAATAAAGAGCAATGATTTAAAAAATATTTGTAAAAAATAGGAGATAAATATATGATTTATGTTGCTTTACTAAGAGGAATAAATGTCGGTGGAAAAAATAAAATAGATATGAAATTGCTGAAAGAAACTTTTATACTAGCAGGAATGGAATCTGTTATTACATATATTAATTCTGGAAATGTGATTTTTACAGATATGAAACATACAAAGTCAGAAATAGCAGAATTTCTCGAAGAAGCTATATTTAGAGATTTTCAGTTAAATATTAAAGTATTGATCCGTAGCCAAAATGATTTTGAGCATATGATGAAAATTCTACCAGAATCATGGAAGAATGATAAAACTATGAGAAGTGACGTATTATTTTTATGGGAAGAATTCGATAGAGAAACAGTTATTAATGAATTTAAAATTAATAAAGAAGTAGATACTGTTATTTATGTAGCAGGAGCAATTCTATGGACATTAGATAAAGCAAATATTACGAAAAGTGGGTTAAATAAACTTGTAGGAACTGACTTATATAAAAAAATGACAGTGAGAAACGTTAATACTACCCGTAAAATATATGAAATTATGAAAGGGATAGAATAACCTGAATTAAAATAACATAGTATATTTATGATAGCTTCTAATAGCATCTTATTTATTGTCGAAATGCAAAAGGTTATCATAAGTAAGTAACACGGATATTTAAATTTTTTTCCATAGATAAATTAAAAATGATCGTGTATTCAATAGATAACACGATCATTTTTTCTCTGTTATATAAAGATATCATTTTTTCTTCCATATTATTTGCAGTTTTGTAAGAAGCAGTCCACTATCACTTGTAATATTATGAATTGTATTAATACCGTTATTTTCATCATAAACCACTTCAGATGAAATATGTAGTGTATCTCCATCAGTTGTTTCCTTTTTAAACAATACTTTAATGTTAAATAAATTATATTCGGTTAAAATAGATCTTGGTAGAGTATCCATAGCCATTTCGATATACTTTACATTATTCACATGCCCATTAGAGTCAATATCACTATATCTAACAGGATAGTTTTTCATGTAATCTGCTTTTTGAATTTTAGGTATATCATCTAAAACAGGTACTTCATCTAATTCTTTTTTAAGACCATATATTTCGCTTTGTTCAGAGGATATCCTCATAGGACGTCTCTTTTCAAAATCTATCAATATAGCGGTTGAAAAAACTTCTCCCATAACTTTTCCTTCAGAGTTTTTTATAGTATTTTGTCTATAACCATAGAATTTTTTTGCACCTAATACCTTAGTTTGAACTTTTATTTCATCTCTTAATTTAGGATATTCATATATAGTTATATCATATTTTAAAAGTACCCAAATACAATTATTTTGAGCAAAGCCTTCCTTAGTTTCTCCTAAAGAGTCAGATTGGGATATAATAACATCCCATAAGAAATTTCCTAAAGATGAAAATTTACATTTATGTTCAGAGTCAACATCAAAAAAGTTTATTGTATAGTCCTTTTCAAAAATATCATTCAATTATAGTCCCTCCTTTTTTAGTTTAAATATGTTTTATATTAAATATTGTATCATAGTTTTAGAAATTTCATATATTTTACAGAATATCTAGAAGATAATGGACTTAATAAATATTAATAAATTTTCTTATAAGTACGATAGTTTAAGTATTGCCGATTATTGATTACTTCTTACATATAGGGACTTATCAATCTAAGAAATCATAGAAAATATAGTAATGCAACCGATGGTTGACAAAAAGAAATTATTAGTTGGTAGATAAAAACAGGTATATTTTGTATAATTTTTAATGGAGGTGAAGAAATTGAAGTTATCGGAAAAATTACAATTATTAAGAAACAATAATAGGCTATCTCAAGAAGAGCTAGCAGAGAAATTAGGAATATCAAGACAAGCAATTTCAAAATGGGAGTCTGGTAAATCAATACCAGATTTAAACAAATTAGTATCGATATCTGAATTATACAATGTAACTATTGATAGTTTAGTTAAGGATACTGATGAAATTTATATCTTAGACAGTAATGAAATAAAAATTAGTGAAGAGCAAAAACCTGAAAAAGTAGATGATAAAAAAACACAGTTAGTTATTAATATAAATAGGGGTTATCCATTAGAATATGAATATAAAAGTAATAAAATATTATTTGGACTACCGCTAGTGCATATTAATATTGGTAGAGGGTTTAAAAAATCAAGGGGTATAATTTCAATAGGAAATATATCATGTGGAATAATATCATTAGGGTTTATATCATATGGAATTTTAAGTTTTGGTTTTATATCTATTGGTCTAATCACATTAGCACTTTTATCAATAGGATTATTGCTAGCAGTGGGAGTTATTTCTTTGGGGATTTTTTCTATTGGCGCAGTATCTGTAGGAATCTTTTCTATTGGAGCAATATCAATAGGGAAATATGCTGTGGGGGCTAGTGCGATAGCATCAGACATAGCTATAGGTGATTATGCAAGAGCTAATATAGCTATAGGAAATAATACAGAAGGAACACAATCGATTTCTCTACAAACTTCAGCAAGTGATATAAAAAATTTAATAAAGCAAGAATATCCTAATTTAAGTGAGTGGGTTATAAATATAATAGATTTCATTATTAAAAATATTAGGATAGGAGGAAGATAATATTAGATTATGGTTTGAAGCAAATAACTCAATATATCAGAGAAATAATTTATATTTAAACTACTAGAAGTAACTATGGGGCTACATCTGAATTTTTGGAAATTATTCAGTATATAGCCTTATTTTTTTATATTATTCAGAATGATATACAATTTTATACGAAATAGTGGATAATATATACCATTATATAATCTTACTAATATAAATTAATTATAGATTAATAGTAGCACTTTGAAACTTAGAAAATAGTACTTTATGGATAAAATAGTACACTTTTTATTTTATAAGATTCATTTTTTTTATTTTATGTTAAAATTGTAATACTAAATTTGAAAAATAGTACCATTTAAATCCTTTTAGAAAACATTTACAATGATATTAAGCTAGTAGTGAGGACACCTAATTATATAAAATTTATGGAGGGATAAAATGAAAAAAATTAAAATTTTAGTTTCAAGCCTTTTAATACTTAGTATATTTGCTGGAGTTGGATGTTCAAGTAAGACAGATAAAGTGAATAATAAACCTAAAGAAAAAACTAATTTAGTATGGGCAGGCTGGAGTGGTGAAGAAGAAGCCAATAAAGAAACAATAAAGGAAATTATTGATATTTATAATAATTCAACAGATATGTCAGAAATTTCATGGGTTGGCTGGCCTTGGGCTAATACATTGCAGCAGCTAATAATAAGAACTCAAAGTAATCAAGATCTTGATGTGGCACAAGTAGATATGGCATGGCTTGCGACTTTAGCAAAGATGGATGTATTAGTAGATTTAAATGAGATATTAGGAGAAGATTGGATGAAGCAAAACTTATCAGATGCATCCTTAAACTCTGGAAACATTGATGGAAAGCAACTTGCAGTTCCTTGGACTCAAGCATCTATAGGAATGGTTTATAATCCTACTATATTAAAAAATGCAGGTGTTGATAAGGTTCCACAAACTGTAGAGGAGTTTGAAGCAGCACTTAAAAAGATTAAAGAATATGATAAAGATATAATTCCTTATGCAGCAGCAACTAAAGAAGCAGGAAGTATAGCTAAAGATGTAAATGCATGGTTTTGGACTTTTGGTGGTCAATATATAGATGATGATGGAAAGGTTGTAATAAATAGTGAGGCAAATGAAAAAGCATTAACTTGGTATAAAGGTTTAAAGGATAAAGGTTATATAGCAATGGATTTAACAAGATTTGATGCAAGACAATTATTTGCCCAAAATAAAGTTGCTTTCTATGATGACGCTATACTTGCAAGAGGTATTGCTAAGAGCAATGGAGTTTCAGAGGATAAACTTGACGAAACAATAAAGCCAATGGAAAGACCTGTTTTAAAAGCAGGAGACAAGCCTCAATCTACACTATGGGGGCATCAATTAGTTATATTTAAGAGCGCTAAAGATAAAGAGAAGGCTGGAGATTTTATAAAATATTTAATAAGTGAAGAAACTTCCCTTAAATACTTTGAGGCTTCAGGATCTGTTCCTGTAATGAAATCAGCTATTAACAGTGAAAAGGTTAAAAATGATAATTGGTCAAGTGAATGGCTTAAGATAACTGAAACTGGGAAAAAAGCAGAAACACAAAAATTTGAGAATGACAGCCAATTAGCAACTATAATTACTGAAGAAATTCAAAACACTCTACTTGGAGCTAAAACTCCTAAGAAGGCATTAGAAGATGCACAAATGAGGCTTGAGCAAAACATCAACTAAGGAGGTTACTATATGCAATCAAATTTATTTTTAAATAATAAATCTGATGATATGATAAAAAAGAATAAACTAACAGATAGCCAATTTGGCTTTCTGTTAGTACTACCAGCCCTTATAGTTTTTTCTCTAATAGTACTGTATCCTTTCTTGTCATCAGTTTCACATAGTTTTTTTAAAGCAGGAATGTTAACTACTGAGAAAAGTTTTATAGGATTAAATAATTTTAAGAGTATTCTCTCAGATCCTAATTTTACTAAAATACTAATAAATACTTTTATATTTGTTTTTGGAACAACTTTTTTATCATTTATATTAGGATTCATATGGGCTATAATATTAAATCAAGGATTTAAGGGGTCAGAATTCCTTAGAGGTATTACTCTTGTTAATTGGATAATACCTGGAACAGCTATAGGATTTTTGTGGATGTGGATATTTCATGGTCAATTTGGAGTTTTGAACTATATATTAAGAAGCTTAGGGATTATAAAGGAAAATATTACATGGCTAGCTGATCCTAAATTTTCAATGTTGGCAGTTATAATTGCAAGAACTTGGCAGTACATGCCATGGTTTATGGCACTTCTTATAGGGGGATTAAAAGGTATATCTAATGATATGGTTGAAGCAGCAAGAATTGATGGTGCAAATAATTTTAAAGTGTTTACAAAAATAGTTCTTCCGTCTATGAAAAATATTATCTTCTTCATTTTACTTTTAGGTATTATAGCAGGGCTACAGCATTTTGATATTATATGGGTTATGACTACAGGAGGTCCTGGCATATCAACAACTACATTATCCGTTGAAGTGTACAAAACTGCTTTTCAAAATTGGAACTTGGGTAGGGCTTCTGCTATGGGTACAATATGGGTTGCTATATTATCTGTATTTATGTTTTTATATCTAAAAATGCAGAGAGAAAAGTAAAGGAGGAAGCTATTATGTCAGAATTTAAATTGTTTGATAGCAAAAGTAAAGGATTTAAAATATTTTTTATAGTTTCACTAATTATAGTAGGATTATTTGTGCTTTTACCACTATACTGGATAATAATAACAGCATTAAAGCCAGCGAAAGATGCTTTCAATGTTAATCCAAGCTTGTTTCCTAAGAGTATAACTTTTGATAATTTTATACAGGTAATAACTGATAAGAGAATACTTATATATCTTAGAAATAGTTTGTTTGTATCTTTCGTAAGCTGCTTTATATCTACGGCTCTATGTACTTATGCAGGATATAGCTTTTCAAAGTTTAGATATAAAGGGAGAAAGTCATTTATGATGCTAGTAATGACTGCTCAAATGTTTCCTTTTGCAGTACTACTTTTAACAATATATACAGTAATGCGTAAATTTAATTTATTAGATAATTATCTATCGCTAATTCTGTCATTTGTTACATTTACTTTGCCAATGGGGACTCTAACATTGAAATCATATTTTGATGAGATACCAGATTCTTTAATAGAGTCAGGAAGTATAGATGGAGCATCAAGAATGACTATAATGCATAAAATAATATTTCCTTTAGTAGTACCTGGAGTAATATCTACCGCAATATATGGGTTTGTTTGGAGTTGGAATGATCTTTTATATTCATTGACTCTTGTTACCTCAGCTGCAAAAAGGACTTTAGCTCCAGGATTGTCATTAACATATATGGGAGAATTTCAAAACAATTGGTCTAATATGATGGCAGCTTCTATATTTGTATCAATACCGGTTGCTTTAATATTTATATTTTTGCAGAGATACTTTATTCAAGGTATTACTTCTGGTTCAGTAAAAGGTTAAATTTGTGAGGTATAAGAATGAATAAAAAAATTATAATTAAAGATTATGAAGTAGTGGTTATTGGTGGAGGTATGGCTGGGGTATGTGCAGCAATAGCAAGTGCACGACATGGAGCAAAGACTGCATTAGTAAGTAATCGTCCAGTACTTGGAGGAAATGCTAGTTCTGAAATAAGAATGCATATATGTGGTGCAGATTATCATGGATTTAGAAAAAATGCTAGAGAAACGGGAATAATAGAAGAAATTTTATTGGACAATAAAAGAGTTAATAGAAGTAATTCTTTTTCAATATTAGATACTATCTTATGGGAAAAAACAAAATTTCAAGAAAATCTTGATCTATATTTAAATACACATATTACAGAAGTAATTAAAGATAAAAATAAAATTACTATGGTCAGTGGAGAGCAGTTAACTACAGAAAAGGTACTTAAGTTGAATGGAAAAATATTTATAGATGCTACAGGTGATGGTACTATTGGTTATTTATCTGGGGCAGAATACATGACAGGGAGAGAAGGAAAAGATACTTTTGGAGAAAAGTTTGCTCCTGAAAAAGAAGATAATCATACTATGGGAAACACTCTACTATTTACAGCTATAGATATGGGTAAAAAAGTTGATTTTATAAAACCATATTGGGCTAATACTTATCATGAGAAAGATTTAGCTTACAGAGAACACCATGAAATAAATAGTGGATACTGGTGGATTGAAATTGGTGGTGATGATTTAGATGTAATACAGGATGGTGAAGAAATAAGAGATGAACTATTAAAGGCTGTATATGGTGTATGGGATCATATAAAAAACTCAGGAAATCATAATGCAGATAATTTTGCATTAGACTGGGTTGGATTTTTACCAGGAAAAAGAGAAAGTAGAAGAATATTAGGAGATTATGTTTTAAAGGAACAGGATTTATTTGATGGTAAAATATTTGAAGATGCGATAGCTTATGGTGGCTGGCCTATGGATATGCATACTGTGGGAGGCATAAGGACTAGAATAGAGCCAAATGACTTTATTATGATGGATGATTTATATACAATACCATATAGATCAATCTACTCTAAAAATATAAATAATTTAATGTTGGCGGGAAGGGATATAAGTGCTTCACACATGGCTTTTGGATCAACACGAGTTATGGCAACATGTGCAGTTATTGGCCAGGCTTCAGGAACAGCTGCTGCTATGTGTATAAGTAAGCAAGTTATTCCAAGAGAGATTAATAAGCACATACATGAACTTCAGCAAATACTAATGAAAGAAGACTGTTATATACCAGGTTTTAAAAATGAAGATAAAGATGATTTAGCATTATTTTCAAGAGTAAGGGCTTCAAGCTTCATTAAAAATTGTGAACCTGAAAATATTATAAATGGATATTCAAGAACAGTTAAAGATCAAATAAATGCGTGGATTACAGATGATAATGACAAGAATCCATGGATTGAATTATATTTTGATAATAATATTTCACCTAAAGAAGTAATTATAAAATTTGATTCTAATCTATCAAAAGAAATAATGGTTTCCTTAACGCATAGCGTTAGAAATCGCCAGGAAGAAGGCATTCCAAAGAAAATAGTAAAAGATTATGATATTGAGTTTTATGATGGAGAAGTATTAATATCAAAAAGAGGAGTTAGGGATAATCATAGAAGACTTAGTTGTACTAAGTTTAATAATATTACCTGTAACAGAATAAGAGTTAAACCTTTAAATACATGGGGATCAGGTAATATGTGCATCTATGAAATTAGGGTATATTAAGAAGGCTATCTTTTGATAGTCTTTTACATTTTGAGAAATTTGAGATATTAGATATAAAGGATTTTTAATTAGTATGAAGAATAATATAAAATGGAAACTAGATAAAATTATTTGAATTACTGGTGGTGATATAAGTGTATAATCTTGTCATAGCAGATGATGAAAAGAACATAAGGGAAGGCTTAAGTAAATTTATTGATTGGAAAGATCTCGGGTTCAATGTTGTAATGAAATGTGAGGATGGAGAAGAGGTAATAGATTATATAAATACCATGTCTGTAGATGTAGTACTTTGTGATATTAGAATGAATAGAAAATCTGGGCTTGATGTAGCTAAGTTTGTGTCTGAAAACCCTAGGGATATAAAGGTTGTTTTAATGAGTGGTTATCAGGAATTTGAATATGCTAAAAAAGCTTTAGAATATAATGTAGTTTCTTATATAGTAAAGCCTATAGAAATGAGAGAAATTAAAGAAAAGTTTATAAAAATAAAAAGTGATCTTGATGTTTTGAAAAATATTAATGAAAAAATGAATGAGGAAAAGAAAAAAGTAATTGATATACAAAGGGATTTTAGTGTGCTTATAGATATGCAGTCTAATTTAATAGAATCTTTTTTGAACTTTGATAAGATTTTTATTTATAGTATTTTCAAGGATATATCAAATAAAGTAGTAAATATGCCTTTTAATTCTGGGATAAAGTTTTTAGAGAATACTTTAGCACTTTTGCTAAATAAAATAATTGGATTATATTTAGGTTTAAATATAAAAGAAGATTTGATAGATATAATAAGAAATATTAGTGAATCCCAAAATTATAATAGAGCACTTGAAGTCTTTGAATTATGGATAGATTCAGCAGTTAATGGAATTGAAGAAAATAATAATAGTAATTATAAATTAGTTATAAAAAAAGCAAATAAGTATATTGAAAAAAATTATATGAATGATTTAACCTTAGAAAAAGTCTCTGAAATCGTATTCCTAAGTCCTGTTTATTTAAGTAAGGTTTATAAGAAAGAGATGGGAATTAACTTTATTGACTACGTAACCAAAATAAGAATAGAAAGATCAAAAGAGCTTTTAAGAAATAGAAACCTAAAGGTCTATGAGATATCTGAACTTGTGGGCTATAAAAATCTTAAATATTTCTACAAGATATTTAAAAGATATACAGGATATACCCCGAATAAGTATAGAGAAATTCTTGTTAAGGATAAATGTATTAAATATAAAGAAGATAAATAGGTGTTTTTATGGGGAAAATTAAGAATTTGAATATATGGAAATATATAAAAGAATACAGATTTAACAGTATTTTAGTAAAGTATTTTATAACCATTAATCTTTTTATAACTTTTCCGCTATTTTTATCATTATTTATTGCATTTAATCATTTAAATAATATTTATAAGAATCAGATAATGAATGCTAACTTAGCTGCTTTATCAAGAACAAAAGATAGCATTGATATGATAAGCAGGCAGGTTGAAACTACTCTTTTAAGTCTTGCTACTGATTTGGAAGTAGAAAATATATTAAGATTTAGTAGTAGAAACTATGATGAAAAAAATTCAGATATGCTAAAAAGTATAAACAACATAGAAAAGGTAATAAATACCTATGTATATTATGGAGATTTCATAAATTCTATTTGTATCTATTCTGAAAAAAGTGATTATAAGATTGTTACAAGTAATATGTCCTATATAGATTGGAAGTATAGTGATACTCTTGAAAAAGAATTTTATAAAAACATTTCTAAAAGCTATTGGACATCTGTTATCCCTGAAAAGAATACAATATCATTTTTTAGAGCCATACCTTTATATTCTACCGAAAAAAGCGGAGTAGTTGTAGTTAGCATTGATATTGATAGAATTAATAAACTTATAAATCAAAATAAGGATTTCACTATTGAAGATTTCTATATACTAAATGATGATTCAATTATATTTAATAAAGATGCAAATCTACTAAACAAAAATATTAGTAGCATAAAATCACTACAAGGAATAGATATATCAAATCTAGGAAAAGGAAGCACAATTACAATAGATGGGAAAGAGTACTTTATAAATAATATTAAATCTAATTATAATGACTGGAATTTTATATCTCTTATAAGTACAAAGGATAATAAATTAAGAGTAAATAGAATCAGAGATATAATGATCGGATTTTTAATTTTTAGTATAAGTTTGGTACTAATTATTTCGTTTCTTATAGCTATTAAGCTTTTCACTCCAATAGAAGAAATAGTTAGAATACTAGAAAAGAAAAATTATGATACTATTCCGATTTATAGTAAATCGAACATAAATGAACTTAAAATAATATCTAGAGGTTTGGAAAACTCTATAAGCGATGTTCAATATCTTAAGAAAGAACTTAATAATAGAATGCATTTACTTAAAAAAGCTAGATCTATAGCACTTCAATCACAAATTAATTCTCACTTTCTATTTAATACTTTAGAAAACATAAAGTGGAAGGTTATGGAGTTTACTAATGGAGAAAATGAAGGAAGCCATATGATTTCAAATTTATCGAAACTTTTGAGAATAGGACTTAATACCAAAGGTTATATGAATACTTTAAAAAATGAAATTGAACATGTAAAAATATATTTAGAGATACAAAAAATAAGATATGAGAATAAGTTTGAAGTTTTCTATGATATTCAAGAAAAAACTTTAGAATCCATGATTCCCAAAATAACTTTGCAACCAATTGTAGAAAATGCAATATACCACGGAATAAAGCCAACAAATAAGAGATGTACCTTAACAATAAGATCGTTCCTTTTAGAAGATAAGATTTTAATAGAGATAAATGATGATGGTGCAGGGATGCAAGAAGAAGATAGTAGATCTATTAATAATGAGCTTCAGACAGAATATATAAAAGAGGAAAACCATATTGGAATAAAAAATGTTAACCAAAGAATAAAACTTAGTTTTGGAGAAAACTACGGTATAGAAATAAAAAGTAAGATTAATATTGGAACAAGTATAATTATATCAATACCTTCGGATTCTAAAATTAATTCCAATGAAATTTGATATATATTTGTGAATAAAGATAGAATTTATATTAATATTTCATAGAATTATAACTTCTTTTAAGAGTTAAGAACATACAAATAAATAATAAAAATTATTAGTTGACAATAAATATTATTTAAGCTAATATATTAATATAAACTTGAATAAAAAAAGTTGAAAATTATAGATAGAATATGAAGGAGAAATGATTATGAAAAAGTTATTTAAATGTACTGTATGTGGATATATACATGAAGGAATGCAAGCACCAGAAGTGTGCCCAAAATGTAATTTAGGAAAAGAAAAATTTGTTGAACTTACTAGTGAAGAAGCTGAAAAGATTTATTCATCAGATAGAACTAATGACATTCATTCTGAAATAATTGTATTAGCAAATAAGATAGCTAAGCTTGCACAAGAAGGAATAGAAATAAACTTAGATCCAAAATGTGTAAATGGCTTTGAAAAAGCAAAAAATGAAGCTTGGACTATAAAACAAAGATGTAAAGCAGAGCTTGCAGGACATATGACTAACGGTAAGTGGTAAGATTACATTAAGACAGCTAAGCAAATTTTAATAGAATATTAGAAAATAAGCTATGTGCGTAAAAACATTTGTCAGTGAAACCTAAAGTGTTTTTTTCTTGCATAGCTTTTAAGCTTTTATTCAAAAAAATTAATATATGCGTAAGTAACATTTGTATTTAGAGGAATATCCATTAGGGGTATTCCTCATTATTTTATTATAAATATTAGTTAAAATTATTATTAATAATAATTTTAAAACATATTATTGTCGAAAAAAGAAAAAAGCAAAGGAAATATGTTGAATAAAAGGAAGGGATAATATATAATTTGGGAGGTAACTATAAAATGAATGTGGAGGAGTTTTATAAATAATTTTAATAGTAAATCAATTAAGTTTAAAATTCGTGTTGTTCCAATTATAAGTATTCTATTAGCTATTATTGCAATAACACTAAGTTTAATTTTAATTACTAAACAAGCAATACTTGATCAATTAAAAGAAGATGGTTTAATGGTTGCTGAACAAGCGGTTTCACAAATAGAAATAAGTGATTCAGCATTAGATATAATGAATTTAAATATAGAAAGTAATATAAAGAATTTAGGAAATTTTATAGAAAGTAATGATAAAGTAATAAGCAATGAATATTTACAAAAAATAGCTAAGCAATTTGAAGTTGATGAAATAAATATTGGAAATTCAGAGGGTAAAATCATATATTCAAATTTGCCAAGTAGTATAGGTACAATTTATGAAGAAGATCATAAAGCTAGTATAGTATTAAAAGGCGGAAAAAATGAATATATAGAGGATATCAGAAAAAGCACAGAAACAAATGACTATTATAAATACGGATATATAAAAAGAAGTAATGGTGGAGTTATTCAAATTGGAATATTAGCTAATAAAATTCAAAGCTTTAGTGATAGTGTAGGATATCAAGCCTTAGTTAGCAATATTGGTGAAGATCCTGATATTGTATATGCACTATTTATAGATAAAGATTTAAATGCAGCTGCTCACTCTGAAAAAGATAGAATAGGTATAAAACTTGAAGATGAAGGAAGTAAGAAAGCAGTTCTTGAAGGACAAGTTTATACTTCAGAATATTTTTATGATAAAGAAGGGGTTAACGTATATGATATAATTGTTCCAGTAATGCATGGAGATGATATTATTGGTGCTATTGATATCGGACTTTCTTTAAAAAATGTTGAAGATACTATACAAACTATTATACTTATTATATCAGCAATTGGTATAGTTTCTTTTATAATTATTTTAGTTTTATTAACATTAATTTCCAATAGCGTTATAAAACCTCTTAATAAACTTTCAATTTCATCAAAAAGTGTAGCAAATGGTGAATTATATCATTCTATTGAAGTTAAAAGTAAGGATGAAATAGGTGTTCTTGCTTTAAGCTTTAGAGATATGGTCAATAATTTAAAAGAAATAATAAGTAATATTCAGGGTAAGACAATTGAAACAGATGAAATGGCAGAACAGCTTTCTAGTGCTTCCAATCAATTAAGTTCTGCATCAAGTGAGATAAGTTATGCAATTCAAGAAGTTGCATCAGGCGTTACTAGTCAAGCCAACGATGTTTTAGAAATTACAAATTATATGTCGGCCTTGGCAGAAGAAATTGAAGGCATACATAAAAAGATGGATATTGTAAAGCTTAATGTAGATGCAGCTGAAAACAAAGCCAATATAGGAAAAGAGAATATAGATAATATATTAATTTCATTTAGTAATTTAAGTAAGGGATTTAATGCAGTAAATGAAAAGGTTAATATTTTATCAGCTAGTATATCTCAAATAGGAAATATAACTGAAGTGATAAATGGAATATCAGATCAAACAAATCTTTTAGCATTAAATGCAGCTATAGAAGCAGCAAGAGCTGGAGAAACTGGAAAGGGTTTTGCGGTTGTAGCAGAAGAAGTTAGAAAGCTTGCTCAAGAATCTAGAAACTCCACAGAACAAATAAAAACATTAGTAAATTCAATTACAAGCGAAACAGAAGAAGTGACAAAAACTTCACAAGAAGTATCAGCTTATGCATCAAAGCTAAGAGATACATCAGAGGAATTAACTAATGGAGTTAATAAGTTTAAAGTTAATAAATAATTAATAATAAAAAGGACAGTATAAACTACTATAAGGGGATTATACTAAAACTACTGTCCTTTTTATATTAAATTAAATTATTTATTCCATTAACTGTAGTTTGCTCATCCTCATCAATAGGAATAACTATACATTTTTGACCATCAATTATTTGAGATTTAATTTGAGGTATTTTTTCAGGTTTTACTTGAAGAATAACATCATATTCAGGCTCTTCATCTAAAATCATATTATCAGTAGTACTTTCTAAATTATCATGATCTTCTGTAGCTGCAGGATTTTCGTTATCTACTGCAACTTCCTTTTTAACTTGCTCAAGTCTAGTTTGAAGTATTTCTACTTGTTTTTCCAACTGTTTTTCTTTTTTGATTTGTTCATTAGCCTTAAGTACTTTTGCATCAATTAAATTTTCTACTAAAGGAAGGTCATCACCAAATGTTTCTACATAGGATTTTTCAATTTTTGCAGTAATTTCTTCTGGAATTCCACTTTCTATCAATAGGTTTTGCATGTCAGACTTGGTTAGACTTATAGGTTCAGAATCTGTATCATCATATATAGAATTGTATTCATCAAGCATATTATTTAAGTTTTCTTGTACTTCCATAAAGATTTTCTCGGATTTTTTTCATCAGAGCTAAAAGTATCTTTAATAATTGATTGGAAGGTTTCTTTTTGTATAGTAGCAGTTTGCTTTGAATAACAACCTAAAGCATTTTCCATTAATTCAGGATGTGTATCCTTTGCATTTTTTGTGTAGTACATAATGGAATTAACGTCTGAGCTACGATCAATAAATGCAGGAAATACAAAACCATTAATTGGAGCTTCAACTACCCAATCTCTAATACGTGCCTTTATTTTATTATCTTCTTCAAAATATCTAAGACCAGGCTCTGAAAGTGAAACAGGGCATATTGCACATAAAATATATTCATATACTTCTTCTGATTCATCTATCTTAGCATTATCTTTTGTTTTGGTGATAACATCGTATGCATCATGAAAAATTAGTATTAAAAAATTACCTGTATAATCATAATTATCTATAATTGAGTCATAAAAATTATCAAGAATAATATCGTCCTTTAATTGACTATTTTTAAGCTGCATAAGGAATATTTGCTTTTCATTTATAAGATCTTCATTGGTTGGAAAATTAAGCTCTAGAATATTATTACCAATAGTTCCAGATAAAACTTTCTTGGAAATTTCTAAGTATTTAAAGTATTCATCTTCATCTAAGTTTAGAAAAGTTTCTCTAAACTTTAATATAATATGCTTTTCTCCATTAACATAGCAACCACACATTTTAGTAAAGGTGCAATGATCTTTCTTTAAACGTCTTTTTAGCTCAAGTATATCTTTTTTTCTCATATATAAACCTCTCAATCTAGTTTTATATTTCTATTACTAATCTATTGAATTGTTAAAGTATTTATGTCATTAGTAAGTTTTGTGAATTAAATCAAAGTCTTGTACACTTATTTTAGTATAATATTTTTTCAAATTAATTAAAGGTATTATTATAAATAAGATTGAATAGTAAAATAATGATGGAAATGATACTTTAAGTTTCAAGTTATATGATAAAAGAAATAGATTTTGGAGGTTAAATATGAGCACAATAAGTGAAAATAATAGATAGATAAAAAATCAAACATTAAAATTTATTGACATGAAAAATAGAAGTGATATAATAAGATTTGAAATCACTTTTTGACAAGGTGTAAAATATAATCCCTCAATTATATTTTACACCTTTAAAAGATTGATGTCAATAGAATTTATAAATTATTTTAATAATTTTATATTAAGGAGAGTGAAGTAGTATGAATAGCAATAATTATGAATGGAACTTTGAAAATCAATGGCTACAAGAGGTACTTAAAGAGGTTAAAAATCAATTTGATGAAAAGCATAATTTTAAAGAAAAATTTAGAAAAGAAACTCTTGAAACACAAAAGCAACTATGGGAAGATGTAGGGTCTGTTTCAGTAACTAATGGATTAGATCAAATTGTAGATTTCATGGAATTTATAACTACAATGAAAATTCAAAAAAGAAGACATGAATTTACAAGAAAGCTTGAAGAAAAATATGAAAAAATGCTTTTATCTCCTTATTTTGCAAGAATAGATTTTAATGAAGAAGGAAAAGAAATTCCGGAAAAATATTATATAGGAATTTCTAATTTAATTAATAATGATTTTGATTTTTTAGTATATGATTGGAGAGCACCAATATCTAGTATGTTTTATGATTACGAAATTGGGAAAGCTGGATATACATGTCCTGAAGGGGTTATTAATGGTAATCTTACACTAAAAAGACAATACAAAATTAATAATGGTAAACTTGAGTATATGTTTGATAGTAATATTAAGATAGATGATGAAATGTTGCAGGATATTTTAGCTAAGAGTAGTGATAGTAAGATGAAAGCTATAGTAACAACTATTCAAAGAGAACAAAATCAAATAATTCGTAATGAAGAGTATAAGAATTTGATTGTGCAAGGACCAGCAGGAAGTGGAAAAACTTCAGTTGCACTTCATAGAATTGCTTATTTATTATACAAACATAGAGAAAAAATATCACCTCAAAATATACTAATCTTTTCTCCAAATAATATTTTTAATGACTATATTTCAGATGTATTACCACAGCTTGGTGAAGATAATATGTGTCAAACTACATTTAAAGAGTATATGCATAAAGCTTTAGGAAATGAGATTATTAAGGAAGAATATTGTGAGATGATGGAATATATACTAGATTCTAAGAATGAGGATAGATATAAGGAGAGAGTTAAAAGCATAAAATTTAAGTCATCAAAACAATTCATAAGTATCTTAAAGGAATATGTAAATTACTTAGAAAGTACTAATAGAAAATTTAAAGATATAGTTTTTAAAGATAATTTAATAATATCAGCTAAAGGAATTGAAGAGTTATTTTTTAATGATTATAGTAATATGCCATTAAAAAGAAGACTTGAAAAGTTAAGGGAAAGAATATTATATCTTTTAGAGCCTTATGAAAAGAGTAGAATGGGGGAAGTGACTAAAGATATAAAGGATTATGGCAGCTATGTTGATGATGAAGAGGTTATTAAACAAAGTAAGTCAATTGTAAAAAATGAAATAGAAAAGATACATTCAGAAATATATGAAATGACAGAATTTAATATAATTGATATCTATAAAAAGTTATTTGAGAATATAGAATATTTTTCAAAGATATCAAACACAGAGTATGATAAAGAAGATATCAAAGAAGTTAAGATGTATACATTAGAAATGTTAAAATACAAAAAAATTAATTATGAAGATCAACATGTGCTTTTATATCTTAAAGGAGCATTAGGTGATATTTTAAAAATTTCAGAAATTAAATATGTTATTATTGATGAAGCACAAGATTATACTCAATTACAATATGAAATATTATATAATCTTTTTAGAAATGCCAATATTACTATACTTGGAGATTTAAATCAATCTATAAACCCATTTATGAATCTTGGAAATTATGAAAATATATTACATGTATTTCCAAAAGATGATACATGTATAATCAATTTAACAAAAAGTTATAGATCTACAATAGAAATTACTGATTTTTCTAAAAAGATTTTAAATAACAATATTAATTATGAATCAGTAGCAAGAAGTGGAGATAAACCAGTTGTTTTTGGATTTTCAAATGGAAATGATATAAAAGAGCAATTACTTAAGGATATAAAAGTATATAAAGAGCAAGGATATAAATCAATTGGAATTATTACAAAAACTATAAAAGAAGCACAGGATGTTCATAGTTTTCTTAAAGATAAGGTACATGTTAATGCTCTTCTAAATGATGAGGATGAGTATGTAAATGATACATTAGTAATTCCATCTTTTCTAGCTAAAGGATTAGAATTTGATGTAGTCCTTATATATGATGCAGGCGATAAAAATTATAATTGTGAGGAAGAAAGATTACTTTTTTATACAGCTTGTACTAGGGCCCTTCATATTTTACGTATATACTATTTAGGTAAATGTACAAAGTTGCTTAAACTTAACTAGGATTAATAATAAATTAAAAATTACTAAAAAATAGCAGCTTCATTTTGGAAGTTGCTATTTTTATAAATTTATAAGTGCTATTGAGTTACTGAATGCTCATTTTTTTCTGGAATTAAAAAAAGTATAAATCTGCATAATGTATATATTACTAATATAGTTGCTACTATTGTTTGTAATAAAACAACATATTTTAGAAACACTATAGTATATCCTATTTTACTTAAGTAAGCCATAGTCATTTTTGTTGCAATTCCACTTATAACAAAAGGAAAGGTGAATGCTGAATAACTTGGAAAAAATGACATTTTTAAATAACTTGGTAATTTAAATAGAACCATAATATATGTTATGAATGCTAAAATAGCCAAAAAACTTATCAATATTAATAACTTAGTTTGCACTGATTGAATATATCCAGCAAGGCAAAGGTTTACAGGAGCTGCATATATACAAAATAATGGTTTAGCTGGGTTAGGAATTTCTTTATATTTAGTATATCTATAGGTTACAACTACAAGTAATATTATACACAATGTAAATGCGAACCAAAATGCTGCTGTTCCTATATTTGTTTTTTCAAAAGCTGGAGCAGAAACACTTGCAACAGCTAGTCCAACATAAACTATGAAATATGTTGTAAAAACTTTTTTTATGTTAAACTTTAATATAAATTTTATTGAAAAATATATTATTAAAGATAAATGAAGAAGTATTCCTAAGTACCAAATATAAATAGCCTTTTGTCCTATAAATGGTTTTATATAAGTAGATAAAAGCATTATGGACATTGGAAATGTTGCAGATACACCGGCCGTAATTGGATTTTTCATATCTTCTTTTATCATGGATGGATACATTACAACTTTACATAGCAATAGTAATCCTAAAATTAAGGATATAATTCCGCATACTAAACGTATAGATTCAGAGTAGCTTTGAAGTAAATTACCTAAAGCAGCAAAACCTAGCATTACCCCTGAAATAGGAAGTGGTATTTTCTTTATCATATTGCACACTCCTATACTGTAACTAAATTATCTGTGTTAATTAAATTTAATTCTCTTACTATTATTTCAGCAACTTTTCCAGCAACCATGCCCGTAAAATGTATACATTGCTCTTTATGAGCGCCAGATGACATATCAAAGCCTTTAGTTAATATACGGCAACAAAGAGCATTTTTACCATTAGCTTCTTTAAACCAGTCATGTAATTCTTTTGCAACCTCTAAATTCTTTTCAACCTTAGAATCCCCTTGTTTAGTACGTCCGAAGAATAGTCCTAATGCCATTACCCCACCTGAAACTGCGCCACATAGACATTTAGAACGGCCTATACCAACAGGAAATCCTGATGCCATTGATATTACTTCTTCAGGTATATCTAACTCAAAGTTAGAACGTATTGAACTTATTAGTGCTTCAGAACAAAAAAAACCTCCTCTAAACAAATCTTCAGCATCTTGAGATATTTTCTTTACGCTTACCTCTTTTTTCCAATTCATACAAAAAACCTCCATTATATATAATCATCTTTATTATAAACTAGAAGGAAATTAAATACAAATTTATATTTTAATGATATAAGACTCAGTAATATGAGCTATGTAATAATTATAAAAGGTAAAGTTTTATTGACTAAATAATTACAAGTTAATATAATTTAATTGTTATAATGTAATATTTTATAAAAAAAAGAAATATGGGGAAGTGGTGAGTAATAATGGCTATTGTTGAAGTCGTTAAGTATAACGGAGGAACGGACTTATTTGCATGGAAATATCCTAATGAAGAGTTAGGAACATGGACTCAGTTAATTGTAAATGAGTCACAGGAGGCAATTTTATTTAAAGGTGGAAAGGCATTAGATGTATTTGGAAGTGGTAGACATACACTAGATACATCCAATATTCCAGTTTTGAATAAATTAGTCAATTTACCTTTTGGTGGTAGGTCTCCTTTTACTGCTGAGGTTTGGTATGTAAATAAAGTTTATGATTTAGATGTAAAGTGGGGGACAGCCTCACCTATTCAATTACAGGATCCAAAATACAACATATTTGTTCCAGTAAGAGCCTTTGGACAATTTGGAATACAAATAGAAGATTCTAAAAAGTTCATAGTAAAGCTAGTTGGAACAATGCCTGTTTTTGATAAGAAAAGTATGATTAACTACTTTAGAGGTCTATATTTAACTAAAGTAAAGGATTCTATATCTACTTATTTAGTTAAAAAGCAAATAAGTATTCTAGAGATAAATGCTTATTTAGAAGAATTATCTGAAGAACTTCAAAAAAAGATGATAGATGTTCTTAATGATTATGGTATTAAATTAGTATCATTCTATGTTAATGATATAAATGTACCAGAAGATGATAAAGCAGTAATTAGATTAAAGGATGCTTTATCTAAGAAAGCTGAAATGGATATAATAGGATTTAACTATCAACAAGAAAGGTCCTTTGACACTTTAGAGGGCGCAGCAACTAATCCAAATTCAATACAAGGTAATATTATGGGGGTTGGAATGGGACTTGGAATGGGTGTTGGAGTAGGTGGAGCTGTAGGATCACAATTTAGTGGACTTACTAGTAATATTTCCACAAAAACTGAAACAAAGAAATGTCCAAAATGCAATGCTGAAATAAGTAAAGATACGAAATTTTGTGGTGAATGTGGATATGATACTATTGTAAAAGTAGAAGGGAAGAATACTGAAATAAAGTGTTCATCTTGTGGAGCAAAATTAACTGAAAATACTAAGTTTTGTCCAGAGTGTGGTGATAGATATAATCCATGTCCAAATTGTAAAGGAGATATGCCAGAAGGTGCAACAATTTGTCCTATATGTAATGAACCACTTCCTAGAAAGTGTCCAGGCTGTGGTGTAGATATTTTTAATAAAAATTCTAAGTTCTGTTCAGAATGTGGAATGTCATTAGTTAAGAAGTGTGGCAAATGTGGTAGTGAAATAGAGGGAGAACCAAAATTCTGTCATGAATGTGGTAACAAACTATAATATAAGGGGGGATATAGAATGAGTGAAGATAAATGGTCAAAAAGTATACTTATAAGTGGAGGAATTGTATTTTTTGTAACAATCCTTATTTATTTTATTGGATGTAGAAATATAATTAAGGTTCCTATGGTACTGTTATCATTACTTTTCATAATTTTAGCTGAAGTAGTGACTTTTCTTATAACAGCAAAGACTAAGAAAGACGTATTAAGAAGTAGCGTAATTACAGCATTATCTTTATATCTTCTTTCTACTATAGTATTAGCTTTAGTATTTGTTAATATCTTAATGGTATTTTTAACTTTATATATAATAATAAATATAGTGCTAATGGGAATTACGGGTATAGCTTTAATTATATTAAATAATTTTGCAGATCGTGTAAATGAAAGCAATAATAGGACTTTAGCAGCAGAGGGAATAATGATTGAATGCGAAAGTAGAATTCAATCTTACATGAATAATAATGAGTACAGTGAACATAAAGAAGAATTAAACAAAATTTATGAGAATATAAAATATAGTGATATTTCATCAGAATGTGATATGGAAGGATCATTACTGCAAAAGATAGAAGGTATATCAGAAAATAAAGAAAAATTACCAGAGTACTTAAAAGAAATTTCTTTTCTTATAAAAGAAAGAAATATAAAGGTAAAGAGTATGAAAAAGGGATCAATATAATTTTTTAATGTATGGAGGGGAAATAAATGAATAATAATGATGATAATAAGAAAATAAATCCATTATATTCTTGGCCTGTAATTATAATATCTATTATAGTATTTTGGCCATTAGCAATATTCTTAGTATATAAAAGGGTTAGAATTGATAAAAAAGCTGGATTTACTATTGGTAGACTTGTAAGGTATGGATCATATTTATGCTTCTTTATGGCGGGAATAGGAATAATAGCTTGTTTAGGTCAAGGATTCACAGGGCAAGATGTGGGAATGATTTTATTCTTCCTTATTGCAGGAGTAGCATTATTTATGTTTGCTAAGAAGCTATCAAGTAATGCAGAAAAATATAAGAAGTATATTTCTATAATTATAAATGGAAATGAATATATTTTAGATAATATTGCAAGTGCTATGTCCTTACCTATAAATATTGTAAAAAAAGACTTGAAGGATATGATTAATAATGGATATTTCCAAGGTGCTTATATAAATGATAGTACTAACGAAATAGTTTTACCAAAGACAAGTAAGGAAAATATTAATGAGACTACATTTAATAATAGTGTACCACAAGATGAAGTGAAAGTTATAACATGTAAATGTTGCGGAGCTCAAAACAAGGTAACTTCTAGTGGAGCAGAATGTGAATATTGTGGATCACTACTATAATATTTGCAAATATAAATTAAATAAATAGAATGATACGAAAATCTCAGATAAATACTAATTATCTGAGATTTTTATATGAAATATATAAATAGATATTCTTATAAATATAAATTTGAAAATTAACTTTTCTGAAAAATAAATATTTTTGTAAGATGCATAAGAAGTTAGGTATAGTTTTTAAATATCTATACCTTTAATATATTTACTTAGGGTATATGCAATACCATCTTCTTCATTAGATAAAGTAACTTCATTAGCTATAGCTTTTAAATCATCTACTGCATTAGCCATAGCTACACCAATACCAGCATATTTAACCATAGAAGCATCATTATGACCATCTCCAAAAGCAATCATTTCTTCTTTTTTATAGCCCATAGGAATTAACACAGAATCTAAGGCTTTAGCTTTATCAATTCCTTTAGCAGTAAATTCAAAATAGAAATCTGCTGTAAACATACAATTCAAAGTATCTTTAAATGGTTCCATCATTTCTTTGTAGTGAGCTTTTAAATACTCAGGTTCTCCAGCAGTTAAAATCTTATTTAATGGATAATCAGCAAAAGCTGCTAAATCATCTTTTTCACACAGTTTGAACTTACCACCACGAGCTTCATATTGAATTATATTAAAAGGTACTCCCTTATAATTTATTTCATTGTCAAAAACATTGTTGACATACATATAGTCATCTTTATCTATCATAGGCTTAACGTTAAAATTTTTCATATGCTCTAGAACAGCTTGTCCCTCTTCAATGCTCATAGTTTCATTAAATAAAACTTTATTATTTTCACAGTCAACAACCTTAGAACCGTTAAATGCAACTAAAAGACCATTGTTTTCATTCATTTTTAATTCTTTAGCTAAATCCATTAATCCAGATGTAGGTCTTCCTGAAGCCAAAACTAGTATGGCTCCTTTTTCCTGTGCTTTAATTAAAGCATTTTTAGTTTTTTTAGTTACTATTTTTTTACTATTAGTTAATGTACCATCTACATCTAAAATAATTACTTTTATATCACTCATTTATATTTCCTCCATAGTTCTTTTTATTTAATTATACTAGCATTAAACCTATAAGTGAATTCATTAATTAAATAATGAGTAATTTATATCAAAAAGTAATATAGTTTAAAATAATAAAATTATTAATTCTTGTTAAAAAATATAAATTATAGAGTTAATGAGTTAAATATTTGACTTACACACAAATAAATGTTATTATGTCTATAAAATTAATAGATAAGAGGGAAAAATGAAAGAACTTATGCGTAATGCAACAATAGAAGATTTTAAGCGTGGATATATATGGAATAATGAGAAAGGTGAATTTATATGCTTAATATGTCAAAAGAATATTGGTAAAAATAATATTAGTATAAATAATCACATGTCAATTCATGGGACTTCTATAGAAAGATTACTATTGTTAGATAAGAAATATACTGGTTTGACTGAAATTCAAAAAGAGTTACTTGATATGTTATCTAGTAAATGTAGTGATAAAGAAATAGCAAACAATCTTTCTTGTTCAGAATCTACAGTAAGAAATATTAGATTTGCATTAAGGGAAAGAGCAAGGCAGGCAAGAGCTTTTTTAGCTATTATGGAATTAATTGATGAAAATTCCTCTAAGTCAGTAAATCATAAGATTAGATATTTTCCAGTTAAAGAAGAAAAAAGAAAAGCATTATTACCTAGATTTGCTAATTTGTTTGAGCCAAATAGATTTTATACAGAAGAAGAAGTTAAAAAATAATTAAAAAAATCTATGATGATGATGCATTAATAAGAAGGTATTTAGTAGATTATGGCTATTTAAAGAGAGATAAGTATGGGGAAAATATTATAGAGTTGAGGTGGAAAGTACTATGGAAAATGTGAAAAGAAAAGAGCTTATAAATAATTATAAGCAGCAAGAAGTTGAGATGGGAATAATTCAAGTATACAATACAATTAATGGATTTTCATTTGTAGATATATGCCAAAATTTATATAAACCATTTGAATCAATAAAGTTTAAATTGAACTTAGGAAAAATAAGAATTAAGAATTTTCAAGAAGATTGGGATAAGTATGGAGAAAATGTATTTGAGTTTATAATTGTAGAAAAACTTAAGAAAAAAGAAAATTCTACAGACAAAGAAACACTTGATGATTTAAAAGAACTTTTAAATCTTTGGATTGATAATCAAGGGGATAATTTAAAATTATATAATAAGTAAAATAATTAATAGCAACGTAATAAGAAAATATAAGATATCATATTTTGTTTTATACTGATTATGATTTACAACTAATATAAAATATCCTTAGCTACAACTAACAAATAGCTAAGGATATTTTTATAGAATCATATATTTCTTCTATAGTAAATAGATGGTTTTTCCAAATTTATGATATTATATATATTAATTATTTTGCTTTCCCAAATAATATAGTCTGCAAAATGCGGCATGAAAAGTCGAGTAGTATTACTATAAAAAAGATATTATTTAATGAGAGGTGAGGAAATGGATTGGATAAATAAATTAAATGAGTCAATAAACTATATAGAAGAAAATCTTACAGGGGAAATATCTTATGAAGTTATTTCAAAAATTGCTGGATGTTCTGTTTATAATTTTCAAAGAATGTTTTCATATATAGCTGATAAGCCCTTATCTGAATATATAAGAAATAGACGCTTAACTATGGCAGCTTTTGAGTTGTTAAATAATAATGAAAGAATAATTGACATTTCTTTAAAATATGGATACGAATCTCAAGATGCATTTACAAGAGCTTTTAAAAACTTTCATGGGGTATTACCATCAAAGGTTAGAAATGAAACGGTACAGTTAAGATCTTGTCCTAAAATCTCATTTCAAATTACAATAAAAGGAGAAAATCATATGAATTATAAAATTGAACAATGGCCTGAATTTAAAGTAATGGGAATATCACAAAAGTTAAAAACTGAAAAGGCTTTTGAAGTGATTCCAAAGTTATGGGAAGATGCTTGGAAGGATGGGACTATGCAAAATCTTTTAGACAACTTTCCTAACTATAGACCATCAGGATTCTTGGGGATCGCACAAGGAGGAGAATGGGGAGAATCTGAAGATATGGAGTATATTATAGCTGTAACAAATTACGTTGATACGGCAAAATGCGAGTATGTTCCAGTAATTGAAGGGATGAAGGAATTTACGTATCCAGCAGCAACATGGGCTGTTTTCGAAGCAAATGGAGAATTACCAGGAGTAATACAAAATGTCTATAAACAATTCTATAGCGAATGGCTTCCAAACTCAGGGTATGAACTAGATAATCTTCCAGTTATTGAATGTTATATGCAAGAAAATCAACAAGAAGTTTGGATTGCTGTTGTAAAAAAATAACTTAAGAATAATATTACCTATGAAGTAACTTTATATAAGTATTTGCTATATGAAAATGATTGTAGTATAATTAACAAATAAAGATTTATTTTGATTGATATAATTAATTTGTAGGTTAATTATTGTTTTGAGTTTAAAGAATAGCTAAATTATTCATATTTTACAAACTTTAAATTAGGGAGAAATTTATATGAAAGAATTTAGTGTTAGCACCAATATTTATTTTGGAGAAGGTTCTTTAAATAGGTTAAGTAAAATAAAAGATAAAAAAGTGATGATTGTATGTGATAAATTTATAGAATCATCAGGTATGGCTTCTAAAATTCAAGAGAAACTAGTTAATTGTGATGTTACTATATTTAGTGATATAGTTCCAGATCCTTCAGTTGAAATTATTGCATCAGGAATTCAAACATTAAAAAATTGTGGTGCAAGAACTATAATAGCTCTTGGTGGTGGTTCTTCAATTGATGCAGCTAAGGCAATAAGAGAATATTCAAAGCAGCTTTTAGGAGCTGATTTTGAAATAGAAGAATGTTTTGCTATACCAACTACAAGTGGGACAGGTTCTGAGGCTACTCAATATGCAGTAATAACTGATAAAAGTGAAGGATTAAAATATGCTTTGTCAGATAAATCACTTCTTCCTATGGTAGCAATACTTGATCCATCCCTTGTAACATCTGTACCTAAGTCTATTATAGCAGATACTGGTATGGATGTAATTACACATGCAATAGAAGCGTATGTTTCTAAAGATGCAAATGATTTTTCAGATGCGTTAGCAGAGAAAGCCATTTCTTTAGCCTTTAAATTTTTGCCAGAAGCTTTTGATAATGGAAATAATTTATTAGCAAGAGAAAAAATTCATAATGCATCTTGTTTAGCAGGGATGGCATTTAATTCAGCTGGACTTGGAATTACTCATAGTTTAGCTCATGCAGTAGGTGGAAAGTTGCATATATCTCATGGAAGAATTAATGCAATAATACTTCCTCATGTTATAGAATATAATGCTAATTTAAAAATAGACAACTATAATAGTGAGTATGATATAGCTGCTAGAAAATATCAAAGATTAGCAAAAGTGTTGAATTTACATGCCTCTACAGTGAATATAGGAGTTAATAATTTAATTAAGTGTATTATTGAACTTCAAAAGAAGTTAATGATTCCTTTAACACTAAAAGATCAAGGCTCAGATTTAGGTTTATTATGTGAAGTAAAGGAAGAAATAATAAATGCAGCTATGAAGGATATTTGTACTGCAACAAATCCTAGAGAAGTAACAAATAAAGATTTATTAAAGATTCTAGATAGATTTACAGGAATTAAGTAATTTAAAAACCACTCATTTTTGGGTGGTTTTCTCTTTTATTTATCTAATTTTTAATGGTAGACATTGAAAATAAATATAAATTTAAGTAAACTATAAACAAATAATATATTACTGAATTTCATTACAGCTAAGATTTTGGGGAGAAAATAGGGGAGGTTGTTTTATGAGAGAAAGTGACTTGTATTCGATAGGGAAGGTAGAGGAATTATGTAATTTATCCAAAAAAGCTCTAAGATATTATGATAAAATGGGGATATTATCTCCTGATAAGGTATCTGATGAAAGTGGGTATAGATATTATAGTAAAAAGACTTTATTATCAGTACCAATGATAAAATACTATAAACAAAGTGGGTTTAAGCTTGAAGAAATGAAAGCATTTCTTGAAGGAACATCTTATTCAGTTTTTGAAAAAAGCTTTAGAAATAAGATAGATGAGTTAAAGGCAGAAGAAAGTGAAATAGGTTTAAAACTTAAATCTATAAAGGATTGGTATGACCTTATAATGGAAGCACAGACGGTTATAGAAAATGAAATTAATGAAGTATCAATAAAATATATAGATAGTTGTAGAATGATATACTTAGATCAAGATTTTAAGTATGATTATATGGATTCTATTATTAATATAGAGTTTACCAACTACATAGAAAGTAAAAGTAATGCTATAACAGGTCCTGTAATAATAAAATTTCCTTCTTTTAAAGACAAGATGAATGGAAAGTGTAATAAGATGAAAATTATGCAAGAGACTATATTAAAATGTAAAGAATGTGAAACTATTGAATATGGTGGATGTATGGTAGCATCTTGTTATCATATAGGATCACATGAAACTATAAATGAAACATATAAAAAAATAAGTAATTGGGCGGATAAAAATAAATACACTTATGAAGAAAGCTCATATGAAAGATATGTTACTGATTATTGGACAACTAAAAATGCAGATAAATTTGTAACAGAAGTAATGGTTAAAATTGGCAAATATAAAAAGTGAACAAAATGAAAACGTTACCCTAAGGGGAATGTATAAATATTAAAAATAGGCATTTTAAGAGATAAATAGTTATAGATTTATCTTTTAAAATGCTTTTTTTATATTTGAAGTTATTATATGAATAAAATTTTATGTAGTAAAATAACAAATATTAGTAGATAAAACCTTTGGATTTACCAAGTTTTAGAATTAATTAAATGAAAAGCTAATACGAAAAATATGAGCCTTAAAATTTATATATAAATATGCATAATTTCATATTGACTTTCCCCTAAGGGGAACAGAATATAATTTAATCAAGAATAAAAAATACCTACAAAACATAAGATAAAAAGCTATTTTTAAATCAAGACATATTAAATAACCATAGATAAAATTATATCAATCATAAATTTAAACAGGTTATATAAGTATATTTTATATTTGTAGAACCCTTGAAATGATCATTATAAATCTTTATTTAATGATAATATAAAACGAAACGTGATAACGTTTAAATGGAGGGAGTTTTATTTATGAGTGAAATGTCAGGAGTGGCTAATTCGTCTGCAATTGCTGCTAAAAAGAAATTATCATCTAATTTTCTTAAAAAAGGTATATCTATTGCACTATTCTCAGGGCTTATGTATGGATTTTATTCAGCATTTATGACACTTGGAATGAAGAAAGGTGTTTGGGCAGATTGGTATGGTGATAACAACACAGGATTATCAGTGCTTGTAATTACATACTTGTTAGGGGCCCTTGGTAGTGCAGTAAATGATACATGTAGTGCTGTATGGGCGATTGCTTATGCAACTATAAAGGGGAAAATTGGTGATTTCTTTAGATGTATTAGAACAACTCCAGGTGGAGTAATGATTTTAGCAGCATTGATTGGAGGACCAATTTCAAGTACTGCTTATGTTGTTGGACTTCAAATGGCTGGATCAATAGTTATTCCAATTACGGCACTTTGCCCAGCTATTGGCGCTATTTTAGGCAGGATATTATTTAAACAAGAATTGAACAAAAGAATGATGGCAGGTATTGTAATCTGTGTTGCATCAAGTTTCCTTATTGGAAGTACTAGCCTTTCGGGAGATGCTCCAGAAGGAATGTTTCTTGGATTGTGTATTGCTTTTATAGCTGCTCTTGGATGGGGATTTGAAGGATGTGTTGCTGGATATGGTACATCAATGATTGATTCAGAAATTGGAATTACAATACGTCAAGCAACTTCAGGTTTATCAAATCTAATAATTTTAGTTCCTATCTTCGGTATGATATTTGGAGATGGTGTTGGTTTTTCAATTAATTTAGTTACTCAAGCATTCACTAGTGGTTCTGCTATGATTTGGTTTGCTTTAAGTGGACTTTGTGCATTTGTTTCATACATGTGTTGGTATAACGGCAACAGTATGTGTGGTGCTGCTCTTGGAATGGCATGTAATGGTACTTATTCGTTTTGGGGACCTTTCTGTTGTTGGATTGTTCTTGGAGTATTTGCAGGAATGGATGGATGGGCATTGCCTCCAATAGTTTGGATAGCAGCTGTTCTTATGATTTTTGGTATTCTAGTTATTGCTATGAATCCACTTGATTTATTCAAAAAGAAGAATAAAGATCATGATAAGGAGGTAGATAATTATGAAACCACTTAATTATGCTATATTAAAGTATTTTACTAATGTTGAAGAAGCTTGTGCTGATGATGTGATTAATGAATTAAAAGGTCAGTACGGTAAATTCAAAGCTCTTAATAAGAAGGATGTAATTACAGCTTTAATGACAGCTGAAGCAAATGGACTCCTTGAAGAAACAAGATTTGACATGGATAAAAATGGTGAATTAAGAGTTTATTATCATGCACATGAAGATGGTGCAGCAACAATAAACAGGTATATTAAAGATTAAAAAGTTAATTAAAAAATTTAGAAATTTTTAATTAAGGCAAAGTATAATAAAAACTTTCTAAATGTGAGAGGAGGTAATTATAAATGAGATATTATGGTGAAGAAGCTTTAGGACTTGTAGAAACAATAGGATTAGTTCCTGCACTTGAAGCAGCTGATAAAATGCTAAAAGCTGCAAATGTTGAACTGATATCGTATGAAAATGTTGGATCAACTTTGGTAACAATTATGGTAAAAGGCGATGTTGCTGCAGTTAGATCAGCAGTGGAGGCTGGTGCAGAAGCAGCTGCAGCAATTGGAAAGTTAACCGCTAAAAATGTTATGCCAAGACCTATTAGAGAAGTTGGAGATATTGTTTCAGTACATGACATAGATTCTTAATTTTAATGGAAGGAAAGGTGTGTAAATGGCAAGATATGAAGCTTTAGGATTAATTGAAACTTTTGGCTTAGTATTTGTCTTAGAAGCAGCAGATGCTATGTGTAAAGCAGCGGATGTTGAACTTATAGGATATGAAAATGTTGCATCAGGATATATATCGGTATTAGTTCGTGGAGATGTAGGAGCTTGCAAGACAGCTGTTGAGGCTGGAGTAAAGGCAGTTGAAAGTATGGAAGGTGGAAATCTTTATAGTTCAGTTGTTATTGCAAGACCACATCAAGATTTAGAAAAAATCATTGAAAGATATAAAATTACTAATTTAATGCCTTAAATAAAAAGTTAAGTTTAAAAAAGAGTATATTACAATTATTTTTAAGAAAAGGAGAGAAAGAAATGAACATAATAGATAACGATTTACTCTCCATACAAGAGGCGAGAATTCTTGCTGAAAATGCTCGTGAAGCTCAAAAAAAATTAGCAACTTTTTCTCAAGAAAAACTTGATGAAATAGTTGAAAGGATGACTGAAGAAATAGAAAAGCATATATGCGAACTAGCTATCATGTCTTGTGATGAAACAGAGTACGGCAAAATGGAAGATAAATGTATAAAAAATCAATTTGTTTGCAAGTATTTAGGTCACAGGTTAAAAGATATAAAGTGTGTTGGGATAATCAATGAAGATAAAGAAAATAAGACTATGGATGTAGGTGTACCAATGGGAGTAATAATTGCTTTTTGTCCATCAACTAGTCCAGTTTCAACAACTATATATAAAGCTTTGATTGCAATAAAATCAGGAAATGCAATTATATTTTCACCTCATCCAAGGGCTAAAAATACTATTTCAAGAACTTTAGATATTTTGATTCGTGCAGCAGAAGGTTATGGACTACCAGAAGGAGCGCTTACTTACCTTCATAATGTTACAAATAATGGCACATTAGAGCTTATGAATCATAAAGATACTTCATTAATAATAAATACTGGAGTACCAAGTTTACTAAAAGAATCATATAAATCTGGAAAACCAGTTATATATGGAGGTACTGGTAACGGCCCAGCATTTATAGAGCGTACAGCAGATATAAAACAAGCTGTTAAAGATATAATAGATAGCAAAACCTTTGATAATGGAGTTGTTTCGGCTGCTGAACAGTCAATTGTTGTGGATAGCTGCATAGAGTTTGAAGTAAGAAAAGAATTAGAAAAAAGTGGAGCATATTTTATGACTGAAGAAGAATCAAATATGCTTGGCTTAATCTTTTTCAATAATGATGGAAGTGTTAATTCAGACGTGGTTGGTAAATCAGTACAAGAATTAGCAAAAAGAGCAGGATTTAGTGTAGCTAAAGACATAAAGGTTCTTATTTCAAAACAAAAATATGTTTCTAAGAGTAATCCATACTCTAGAGAAAAGCTTTGCCCAGTATTAGCATATTACATTGAAGATGATTGGATGCATGCATGTGAAAAATGTATTGAATTATTATTAAGTGAAAGACATGGACATACTTTGATTATTCATTCAAAAGATGAAGAAGTTATCCGTCAATTTGCACTAAAAAAACCAGTAGGAAGAGTATTAGTAAATACTCCTGGAGCTTTAGGAAGCATGGGTGCAACTACTAATTTATTTCCATCAATGACACTAGGAAGTGGTTCAGCTGGTCATGGAATGACATCTGATAATGTTTCGCCAATGAATTTAATCTATATCAGAAAGGTTGGATATGGAATACGTAAAATTAATGAAATAGCTAATTTGCAATTGGTAGAAAATGTATCTCTATCTAAGGTGTCAGAAAAAAATAAGGATTATGATTTGGACAATATAGATTTTCTTGAAAATGTTCTAAAAAGAATTTTAGAAAATATTAAATAAAAATCAAGTCATTAATTTGAAAAATTTATAAGAAATGAGAGGTAAGGATTTGGATATTCGTGAATTTTCAACTAAATTTATGGAAGCTACTCAACATATGTCTTCTGAAGAAAGAGCCTCTTTAATGAAGATGTTTGAGAATATATCAAAAGAAATAATAAAAGAAGAACCAGCTACAAGTACAGTAGTAAGCGATGAAGGCGATAAAATTCCTGATGGAATTACAGAGCGTCTAGTAAAATTAAAAGAAAATTATTTAAAACAAGTGCCAACAATAACAACACATCGTGCAAGAGCTATTACCAAAATAGCTAAAGAAAATCCAGGTATGCCTAAGATTTTATTACGTGCTAAATGTTTTAAGTATTGTTGTGAAACGGCACCATTAGTAATTCAAGATAATGAATTAATTGTAGGGGCACCTTGTGGAGCACCTCGTGCTGGTGCATTTTCTCCAGATATAGCATGGAGATGGATGGTTGATGAAATTGATACTATAGGAAATCGTGCTCAAGATCCATTTTATATATCTGATGAAGATAAGAAAATTATGAAAGAAGAATTATTCCCATATTGGGCAGGTAAATCTGTTGATGAATATTGTGAAGATCAATATCGTGAAGCAGGTGTTTGGGAACTTTCAGGAGAATCATTTGTTTCAGATTGCTCTTATCATGCTATTAATGGTGGAGGAGATTCAAACCCAGGCTATGATGTAATTCTAATGAAGAAGGGTATGCTAGATATTCAACAAGATGCAAAAGATAATCTGGAAAAGCTTAGCTATGAAAACCCTGAGGATATAGAAAAAATTTATTTTTATAAAGCAGTTATTGATACCACAGAAGGCGTAATGATTTATGCTAAACGTTTATCGGAATATGCTAAGGAATTAGCAGCTAAAGAAACAAATCCTAAACGTAAAGCAGAATTAGAAAAAATATCTGAAATTAACGCAAGAGTTCCTGCTCATAGACCAAATACATTTTGGGAAGCGATACAAGCAGTTTGGACAATAGAATCTTTATTAGTAGTTGAAGAAAATCAAACAGGTATGTCTATAGGTCGTGTTGACCAATACATGTATGAATTCTATAAAGGTGATATTGAATCAGGAAGAATGAATGATTTCCAAGCATTTGAATTAGCAGGTTGTATGCTTATTAAAATGTCTGAAATGATGTGGATTACAAGTGAAGGAGGTTCTAAATTCTTTGCTGGATATCAACCATTTGTAAATATGTGTGTTGGTGGAGTTACAAGAGATGGACGTGATGCTACTAACGAATTAACTTACTTACTTATGGATGCTGTTCGTCATGTTAAGATTTATCAACCATCATTAGCATGCCGTATTCACAATAAATCTCCTCATAAATATCTTAAAAAGATAGTTGATGTAGTTCGTGCAGGAATGGGATTCCCAGCATGTCATTTTGATGACGTTCATATAAAAATGATGTTAGCAAAAGGGGTTAGTATTGAAGACGCAAGAGATTATTGTTTAATGGGATGTGTTGAACCACAAAAGTCAGGTAGATTATATCAATGGACATCTACAGCATATACACAATGGCCAATATGTATTGAACTTGTTCTTAATAATGGAGTACCACTTTGGTATAAAAAACAAGTGTGTCCAGATATGGGTAACATAGATAATTTTAAAACCTATGAAGAATTTGAGAATGCAGTTAAGGAGCAAATAAAATATATAACTAAATGGAGCAGTGTTGCAACTGTAATTTCACAAAGAGTGCATAAAGATCTAGCACCAAAACCTTTAATGTCAATAATGTATGAGGGATGTATGGAAAAGGGTAGAGGTGTTGAAGCTGGAGGAGCAATGTATAACTTTGGCCCAGGGGTAGTTTGGAGTGGACTTGCCACTTATACTGACTCAATGGCTGCTATTAAAAAATTAGTATTTGAAGAAAAAAAATATACATTAAGAGAATTAAATGAAGCTCTAAAGGCTGATTTTATTGGATATGAAAAGATTAGGAAAGATTGTTTAGAAGCACCTAAGTACGGTAATGATGATGATTATGCAGATTATATAGCTGCCGATTTAATCAACTTTACCGAAATGGAGCATCGTAAGTACAAGACATTGTATTCTGTATTAAGTCATGGAACTTTATCAATTTCAAATAATACTCCATTTGGACAATTAACTGGAGCTACAGCAAATGGGCGTAGAGCATGGATGCCATTATCAGATGGAATAAGTCCATCACAAGGATCAGATTATAAAGGGCCTACAGCAATAATAAAATCTGTGTCTAAAATGGCTTGTGACAATATGAATATTGGTATGGTTCATAACTTTAAGCTTATAGCTGGACTTCTTGATACTAAAGAAGGTGAAGATGGAATCATAACTTTATTACGTAGTGCTTGCACTCTTGGAATTGGAGAAGTTCAATTTAACTATTTAGATAATAATACGCTAATTGAGGCACAAAAGCATCCAGAACAATATCGTGATTTAATTGTTCGTGTGGCCGGATATAGTGCATTCTTCGTTGAACTATGTAAAGATGTTCAAGATGAAATAATTAGTAGAACAATGCTTACACACTTCTAGAATATGGAGATTTTTGAAGCTTAAGACAATAAAAAAGACTGGAGATTGAATAGTATGGGAAATAAGAACTTAGGAGTAATCGAACGAAAAGCAACAATTTTCAATGTACAAAAATACAATATGTACGACGGACCAGGAGTAAGAACTCTTATATTCTTTCAAGGATGCCCACTTCGTTGTAAATGGTGTGCTAATCCTGAAGGAATGATTAAAAAATATAGAGTTATGTTTAAAAGCAATTCATGTGTAAATTGTGGCGCTTGTGTTTCTGTTTGTCCTGTTGGAATACATACTATTTCCAATGAAAGCTTAAAGCATGAGGTAAATCGTAATATAGAGTGTATTGGATGCAGAAAATGCGTTGATGCTTGTTTGAACTCAGCATTATCTATAGTTGGTGAAGTAAAAACAATTTCTGAACTTGTAGAAATTGTTGAGGAAGACAGAGCTTTTTATGAAGCTTCAGGTGGAGGAGTCACTTTAGGTGGTGGTGAAGTTTTAATGCAACCAGAAGCAGCAAGTAGTTTACTTATGGCATGTAAACAAGAAGGAATAAATACCGCAATTGAAACTTGTGGATATGCCAAGCTAGAATCAGTATTAAAAGTTGCTGAGTTTACAGATTTATTTCTCTTTGATATAAAGCATATTAATTCTGATAAACACTTTGAGCTAACTGGAGTTAGAAATGAACAAATATTAGAAAATTTAAAGGAACTTCTTCGCCGTAAATATAAAGTTAAAATTAGAATGCCTTTATTAAAGGGAGTAAATGATCACAAAGAAGATATTGAAGATATTATAAAGTTTTTAATGCCTTTTAAGGATTATAAAAATTTTAAAGGAATTGATTTACTTCCATATCATAAAATGGGGGTAAATAAATACAAGCAATTAGGAATTGAATATCCAATTGAAGGAGATCCAAGCTTAAGTAATGAAGATTTAAATAAAATTGAAAGCTGGATTAAAAAATATGATTTATCTGTTAAAGTGATTCGCCATTAAAAATTTCAAATAAATAATAAAATGGAAGGTAAGGCTTATGGGAGAGTTTCTTGAAAGAAATATACAACGTGTTATACAAGAGTCAGTACCAGGAAAACAAATTACAATTGCTCATGTTATTGCTTCACCAATGCCTGATATATATGAACGATTAGGAATCGATGAAAAAGGAGCTATAGGAATTTTGACTTTAACACCTTATGAAACAGCTATTATTGCAGCAGATATTGCTACAAAAGTTGCAGATGTTGAAATTGGATTCTTGGATCGTTTTACAGGATCTGTAGTTATAAATGGTGATGTACAAAGCGTTGAAACGGCACTTAATGCTGTAAATGATAAATTGAAAAATTTACTTGGATTTACTACTGCTCCTATAACAAGAACATGAGAAAGAAACGAGTAATGGTAATAGGTCCATCAAGATGTGGAAAAACTACATTGGTAAATGAACTAAATGATTACCATGGTGAATTAAAAAGAACACAGGATATGATTTATGGCAAAAATACAATTGATGTACCTGGATCATATATAGAAAATTCTTGGATGTACAAGCATATAATTGCAGCGGCTCAAGATGCCTCTCATGTATTAATTTTAATTGATCAATCTAGATGTACAGATGTATATCCTCATGGATTTGCAAAATCCTTTAGATGTCCAGTAATCGGAGTAATAACTAAATGTGATTTGATGGAAGAAAATAAAGAGATTTGTATAAAGAAACTTAAGCTTATAGGAATTTCTGAACCATATTTTCATATTAGTTCTTCTAAAGGAATAGGTATTGATTCTTTAAAAAAATATTTATTTGGAAGTGGGTAAAATAAAGGGGGCAATGATGAAATTTATTACTGAAGAGTATTTAAGAGATTTATATAAAAAAGAACCTTTTAGTACTTATCAATTGAATCAAGGAGAGCGCCTTACACCTGGAGCAAAGCAATATCTATCTGATAGAGGAATAAGAATGTCAGATGAAGTTTCATACAATAAAAAAGCTAATGATATAAAAGAATCAAAAACATTGCAAATTGGATGTAAGAAGAGGCTTTATTATAAATTAAAATCTATGGAAGCAGAATTTCTAGTAGTAAGCCGTGATGTTTTAAAGGATGATATTATATTATCTCAAAATATTATTGAATTAGGTAAAAAAATCACAAATATTAGAAATTTTATAGCAGGAGAAAAGGAGTTAGAAAAACTTAGCTGTCAGGAATGTACAGGAATAAACTCAACTAATTTTTATGATGATATTGATGACTGCTTCGAAATTACAGAATTTCATATGCAACTTAATAAAAGTAATGAAATATTAAAATTGCATGTACTTCGCTGTAAGGTTCATGAGTTAGAATTATATCTTTCTGAATTTTATAAAGATGATAATTTAGGTCAGGATGTTATAAAAAGTGTTAACTCAATTATTAACTCTTTATCTCAGATAATTTGTTCAATTGTTGGAGGGAAAATATGTCAGAGGGGAAATTAACTTTTGAATATTGTGACAAGCTTGTTCATGATTTTGAAAAAGTTATAGATAAGGCTATTGTAGGAAATTCAAAGGTTTACTATACAGGTGTTGATTTAGGAACTGCGTGTATAGTTATAGCTGTATTAGATGAAAATTATAGGCCAGTTGCAGGTGCTTATAGATATGCAGATGTAGTACGTGATGGAATGGTTGTTGATTATATTGGAGCTGTTAAGATTGTAAGGGAGCTCAAAGAAGAAATTGAAGAGAAATTAGGTAAGGAACTACTTTATGCTGCTGCAGCAATTCCACCTGGAACAGATGCCTTAGATTCAGGAGCAATTAAAAATGTAGTACAAGCTGCCGGATTTGAACTTACAAATTTGTTAGATGAACCTACTGCTGCAAATGAAGTTCTTAAAATTGAAAATGGAGCAGTTGTTGATATAGGTGGTGGAACAACAGGAATATCTATTTTAAAAGATGGGAAAGTAGTTTATATTGCTGATGAACCAACTGGTGGAACTCATTTTTCATTAGTTATATCAGGGGCCTATGGAATGAATTTTTCAGAAGCTGATAAGTTTAAAAGAGATAACAGAAGACATAAAGAATTACTTCCAGTATTAAAGCCGGTAGTAGAAAAAGTTTCTTCTATTATTAATCAACATATAAATGGATATGATGTTAATGAGATTTCTTTAGTAGGCGGAACTTGCTGCTTAACTGGAATAGAAGAAATTATTGAAAAGCAAACAGGGATTTACACTCATAAGCCTCATAATCCAATGTTTGTAACACCACTTGGTATAGCACTTAGTTGTACAAAAGAAATTATTGAATAAGGAGAGTGAAGGGGATGGAGTTTAGAATTATAAAATCGCCATCTGAAGGTACTTTAGACATTCTAAGACGACGTATGGGAACAAATTGTAAAACTGACTTAGATAGTGCTGATGCAATTGGCCTTGTTCAAGGAAGAATGATAGAAATGATTTGTGCGGCAGATATTGCAGAAAAAGCTGTTGGAGTTACAGTTGAGGATGTTAGAGGAAGTTGTCCACAAAATATGATTTTAATTGCAATTTTTGGAGATACAGCCTCTGTTGAATCAGCAATTAAAGAAATCAAAATCAAGATGGAAGAAGGAAAAACATTATGATAACGGCAAAACTTATTGGCAACGTGTGGGCAACAAGAAAAGCTGAAGCCTTAAGTGGATTTAAACTTATGTTAGCTGAGGAAATAGGTGGAATTAATGAAGGAAGAAGATTAATAGTAGTTGATATTATTAGCGCAGGTATAGGAGATAGAGTAATTATATGCACCGGATCCTCTGCTCGTAGGATGTTAGGGAATGACGATATACCAGTTGATGCGGTGGTTGTAGGAATCATTGATGAAGATTGTAATTTTAAATAAATTCAGGAGGTATAACTATGAGTCTTTTAGATAAAGTAAAGGATGCAGGAGTTATTGGAGCAGGTGGAGCAGGATTTCCTACTCATGCTAAATTAGCAGCAAAGGCAGAATATGTACTTCTAAATGGAGCAGAATGTGAACCTCTTCTGAGAGTTGACCAACAATTAATGGAAATCTTCCCAGATGAAATAATTAAAGGTTTTGAAGTTGCCAGAGAGCTTGTTTCTGCAGAAAAAGGAATTATAGGAATAAAAGGAAAGCATAAAAAAGTAATCTCTATATTAAGAGATAGAATTATAAAACTACAAATTGGAGATGTACTTGAAGTAAAGGAACTTCCAGATATATATCCAGCAGGTGATGAACAAGTGCTAGTTTATGAGCTTACAGGAAGAATTGTTCCAGAAGCAGGTATTCCTATTCAAGTTGGATGTGTAGTTGTAAATAGTGAAACAGCTTTAAATATTTATAATGCATCTATAGGAAAATCAGTTACAGAAAAGTATATAACTGTTTCAGGAAATGTACCAAATCCATTAACATTAAAAGTTCCTATTGGCACAAAAATTATTGATGTATTAAGGCTTAGTGGAATAGATAATTTTAATGATTATGCAGTTATTGATGGCGGACCTATGATGGGACCTGTAATGAAAAGTTTAGATGGTTATGTAACTAAGAAAAATAAGGGATTTGTAATTCTAAAAAAGGAGCATCCATTAATACGTAAAAAGTCTGTTGAAATGAATCAAGCTCGAAGAGTAAATAGAGCTTCTTGTGAACAATGTAGAATGTGTACAGATATGTGCCCACGTTATTTACTTGGACATGGAACTCAGCCTCATAAGATGATGAGGGCTATGGCATATAATCTTGAAGATGTAGAAGGACAAAAAATAGCTCAATTATGCTGCCAGTGTAATTTATGTGAATTATTTTCTTGTCCAGCTGGACTTTATCCTAAAGCAGCAAATTTATATTTCAAGCAACAGCTTATGGAAAAGAATATTAGGTATAAAGCATCAAAAGATAATTTTGAAGTAAGACAAGCTCGTGAATATAGATTAATACCAAGTAAGAGACTTATTGCAAGGTTGGGCTTACGAGAATTTGATAAATCAGCTCCTTTGACTGATATTACGATAGAACCTGAAACAGTTTGCATTGCTACACAACAGCATGTTGGCGCTCCAGCTATTTCTAATGTAAATATAGGTGATTATGTTGAAGCTGGTGATTTAATAGGTAGTATTAAAGAAGGAACTTTAGGAGCTACAATACATGCTAGTATTTCAGGAATTATTACAGATATTGAAAATAATTTTATAACTATAAGGAGGGAGTAATGTGGCTAATGCAATAGGAATGGTTGAGTTCACAAGTATTGCACGTGGAATTTATGCAACAGATCAAATGCTTAAGACTTCAGAAGTTGAAATAGTTACAGCTAGCTCTGTTTGCCCAGGAAAATACATTGCAATAGTTAATGGTGATGTTGCAGCTGTAAATGAATCGGTAAGTGTGGGAGAGAAAATGGCAGGAGAGTTTTGGATCGATTCGATGATTATTCCAAATGTGAGCCCATTGGTTTTCCCTGCAATAACAGGAGCAACAATGCCTGATAGAATCCAGGCACTAGGAATACTAGAATCTTTTTCAATAGCTAACATGGTTATATCAGCAGATGCTGTTTTAAAGGCAGCTAATTTAGATCCAATAGAGCTTAGATTAGGAACTGGATTAGGAGGTAAATCATTTTTCACATTTACTGGTGATGTAGCTGCAGTTGAAGCTGGCATTGAAGCTGGAAAATCAATTATGGAAGAAAAGGGATTACTAGTTAATGCAGAGATTATACCATCTCCATCTGAAAGATTACTACAGTCTTTACTTTAAAAATCAGTAAAGACATTGTATAAAATTAATTTTATAATGAAAGGATGTGAGTAAATGAAGAGGTTAATTGTTGCAAAAGATGTTGAAGCTTTAATAAAACAAGGTGAAACAAAATTTTATGTTGATAGTGATGTAATTATTACACCATCAGCTAAGGATTTGGCAAAAGCTAGTGGAATAGAATTTTCAACAGAAGTTAATAGATGTGAAGTAAAACAATCTGAAGTACAAAATTTATGTACAAATGGAATGGATAGCGAAATGCTATTGACTTTCTTTAAGACAATGATGGATAAAGGATTATTACAAGAAATGCTTAATTGTTTGAATAAGCCAAGCACACCATATGTTTCTGAAAACGATAAAGATGGATTAAAGGTTATTAGAGGCAATACAGTTAAAATGGATGTATTTGATACAGGAAATCCAAATGCAAAGGCCTATTATCAAGAATTAGTAAATAAGGACGAATCTAAGATGAGTGCTGGATTTTTAACAATTGAAAATTCACGGTTTGATTGGGAATTAACTTATGAAGAAATTGATTACGTAATTGAAGGAACATTGACAATTGAAATTAATGGAAAAACTTATACTGCATACCCTGGAGATGTACTATTTGTTCCATCAGGTTCTAAGGTAGTTTGGAGTTCACCAGATAAAGCAAGAGTATTCTATACTACTTATCCTGCAAACTGGGCGGATCTTTTATAGCATAACTTTTAGGAGGATTAATCTATGAAAGCACTTGGATTAATAGAAACAAAGGGACTATTAGCAGCAATAGAAAGTGCAGATACAATGTTAAAAGCAGCAGATGTTAGTATTTTTGAGAAGACTTATGTTGGGGGTGGCCTTGTTTCAGTAGCGGTAACTGGAGATGTAGCAGCAGTAAAGGCGGCTGTTGAAGCTGGTGTAGCAGCAGTAAAGAAACTAGATGCTTCATTACTAGTTTCAGAACATGTAATACCACGTCCACATGAAGAATTATATAGTATTATTGGAATCAAAAATATACCAACTACCATAGAAAAATTAGATATTACTCATGGTATTAATAATAGTGAGGTAAATGTCCATGATGAAAATAATATGAATCTTATTACCAATAATGATACTAATACAAGTACTGAAGCTAAGGAAAGTTCAAATGAAGAAACAAATGTTTCTTTACCAATAGATATAGATATTTTACCAAAAAATGACTTAGATGATCTAATAACTAAGGATGGAATAGAAAAGGCTATTGAGGTGTTAAATAAGATTAAGTTATCAGAACTTAGAAGTTTAGCTCGTCAATATGAAGATTTAGAGATTACAGGAAAAGCAATCTCCAAAGCAAGTAAGAAGTTATTAATAACTAAAATAATTGAATATTACAAATAACTTCAATATATAAATACTGTAATAGGAGGAATGACAAAATGGAAACTTTTGATAGAGATTTACGCTCTATACAAGAAGCAAGAAACCTTGCAAGATTAGGAAAAGTTGCTTCAGAAAAAATTGCTGATTATACTGAAGAGCAAATTGATAGAATTTTATGTAATATGGTTAAAGTTGCTGAAGAAAACTCAGTATGTTTAGCGCAAATGGCAGTAGAAGAAACTGGATTTGGTAAAGTTGAAGATAAGACTTATAAAAATCATATGGCATCTACAATTTTGTATGATGCAATAAAAGATATGAAGACTATTGGTGTAATTAAAGAGGATGAAATCAATAAGCTGATTGAAATTGCAGAACCAGTTGGATTAGTAATGGGAATAATACCATCTACAAATCCAACATCAACTACAATTTTTAAATCTATGATTGCAATTAAATCTAGAAATGCTGTAGTATTTTCTCCACATCCATCTGCGGCAGAATGTACAATTAAGGCAGCTAAACTAATGAATGATGCAGCTATTGAAGCAGGGGCTCCTAATAATATTATAGGATGTATTACTACACCAACTATTGGTGCAACTAATGAATTAATGAAAAGCAAAGAAGTTGCAATTATTATAGCTACTGGTGGACCTGGCATGGTAAAAGCTGCTTACAGTTCTGGTAAGCCAGCACTTGGAGTTGGAGCAGGTAATTCTCCAGCATATATAGAAAGAACAGCAAATGTAGAACAAGCAGTTAGAAATATAATTGCAAGTAAGACATTTGACAATGGTACTATTTGTGCATCAGAACAATCAATTATATGTGAAGAATGTAATTATGATAGAGTTGTTGAAGAATTCACAAAACAGGGTGGATACTTCATGACAACAGATGAAACTAATAAAGTTTGTAATTTACTATTTAAAAATGGCCACAACATGAATGCTAAGTTTGTTGGTAGATCACCTCAAGTCATAGCAAATGCGGCTGGGATATCTATACCAGCCGGTACTAAGGTACTTATTGGAAAGCAAGATGGAGTAGGTGAAGGATACCCATTATCTTTTGAAAAACTTACAACAGTACTTGGATTCTATACAGTAAAAGACTGGCATGAAGCATGTGAATTGAGCATTAAATTACTTCAAAATGGAATTGGACATACAATGAGTATCCATACAGAAGATAGAGATTTAGTAATGAAATTTGCTAGAAAGCCAGCTGCTCGTATTTTAGTTAATACAGGAGGAAGTCAAGGGGGAACTGGCGGAAGTACTGGCTAATGCCATCATTTACACTTGGATGTGGTACTTGGGGAGGAAGCTCAGTATCTGAAAATGTTACTCCAATGCATTTAGTTAATATAAAGAGAGTTGCTTATGGATTAAAAGATTGTGCAACATTAGCTTCTTCAGATCCAACTTTTAATCGTATAAAAACTGCTGATAACTGTCATTCTACACAAAATCAATGCAGAACATTAAGTCCTGCTGAATATGTAGCTTCGTCAAAGAGTACTAGTACTGAAAATAGTACAGTCACTAATAATGATGAGCTTATGAAATTAGTTAATCAAATAGTAAAAGCCATGAAGGGGGAACTCTAAATGGAAGATAGATGTGAAGCTATATTGAAGCTGTTATTGGAAGCTGTAAAAGTTAATACAGAGGTGAAAAGTGATTCATCTGAAATTCCAGTGGGTGTTTCTAATAGGCATGTACATCTTTCACATAAAGATTTAAACATTTTATTTGGTGACAATTATCAACTAACTAAATTAAAAGATTTATCACAACCTGGTCAATATGCATGTAAAGAAACAGTTACTATTTGTGGACCTAAGGGAGCTATAGAGAAAGTTAGAATTCTTGGACCTACAAGAAGTAAAAGCCAAGTTGAGATATTAACTGGAGATTGTTTTAAGCTTGGAGTTATTCCGCACACAAGATTATCAGGTGATTTATGTAGAACACCTGGGATTACTATAATTGGACCTAAAGGTTCTATACAAATTGAAGAAGGATTAATAGTTGCACAAAGGCATATACACATGACTCCAGAAGATGCTATTAACTTTGGTGTTTCTGATGGTCAAATAGTGTCTATAAAATTTGATGATTTAAGAGGTGGTATCTATAGTAATGTAGCCATTAGAGCAAATGATACATCTATACTTGAATGTCATATTGATACTGAAGAAGCAAACGCTATGAATATTAACTCAAAATCAAAGATAAAAATTATAAAATAAACTTATAAGTAGATTATAATTCAAAAATTATAATATAAAAAATAAAAAAATATTAAATAAAAAGAAAGAATTTAGGAGGATTTAAAAATGAAATATGATGCTTTAGGAATGATCGAAACAAAGGGATTAGTTGGTTCAATAGAGGCTGCAGATGCTATGGTTAAGGCTGCAAACGTATATTTAATAGGTAAAGAATATGTTGGCGGAGGACTTGTAACTGTTATGGTTAGAGGTGATGTTGGAGCAGTAAAAGCTGCTACTGATGCTGGTGCTGCTGCAGCACAGCGTGTCGGAGAATTAGTTTCAGTTCATGTTATTCCACGTCCACATTCAGAAGTAGAAGTAATACTTCCAACAGCTAAAGAAACTGTAAAGTAAGTATAAGCCACATAATAACATAAATTTAGAAAGAAGCTGTATTAAAGTTAAGTTTAGTACAGCTTCTTTAATGATGAAAAATAGAAGCATATTTTAACAATGGAGTAATTAAAGTAATGTTAACTAAGGTAAATAAAGAAGTTTCTAACATTAATAGAATAGAAATTAAATAATATAACCAGCAGTTAATTTTATTTAATAAAACATGATATAAATTCACTTGTTAGTTTAAAAGGCTTTTGCTATTGTATAAATAGGAAAGGCCTTTTAAATTTATTGAGGAGATGTTCAAATGAAAATTAATGAAGTAATACGTAAATATAGGAAAGAACAAAATTTAACTCAGGAGCAGATTGCTAATCATCTAGGAGTTACTGCTCCAGCTGTGAACAAGTGGGAAAATGGAATATCATATCCAGATATTACTTTATTAGCTCCGTTAGCAAGAATACTAAATATAAATATTGATACTTTACTTTCTTTTAAAGATGATCTTACTGATATAGAAATCAATCAATTTATTAAAGATATTTCAGGTGAAATTAGCTCTTTGGGTTATATAAAAACTTTTAATAAAGTTAGCAATAAGGTTAAAGAGTATCCTAATTGTTATAAGTTAATTTTATATGTGGCTCAAATAATGAATGCTTATTTAGCTATGGGCGTAGAAACAGTATCAGAACAAGAAAAATATCAGAAGCAAATAACAGCTTGGTTTGAAATAGTTACTTTTAGTAATAACAAAGAATTGGCTAATATGGCAATAATCTCTCTATCACAGGAGTATATGAATAAAGGAGAGTATGAAAAAGCACAAAAATTATTAGATAAAATTCCTCCAAGTGGTTTTGATAAAAGAACTACACAGGCCACTTTGTTTATTAAGCGAGGTGAGTATGAAGAAGCATATGAAATATATGAAAAAATGTTATATCAGTATATAAATAATGTAATAAATATCTTGATGCAATTAATATCACTTTTATGTGAAGAAAAAAATTATGAAAAAGCATTAAAGTATTCTGAATTAGTAGATAAGGTAGCAAATAACTTTGACTTAGGCAAATATATAGGGGCATCATCTAAATTGCCAATTTATTTAGTATTGAAAGATAAGAATAAAAGTATAGAAACTTTAGAAGAAATAATAAAGGGAATTGATTCATTAACATGCGCCAGAAATTCTAAACTTTATCAACATATGAGGTTTAAAGAAGAAGATGGAATAGAAGAAATGGAAAAAATGATAAAAGACTCTTTAAAAGTAGATAAAGAATTAGATTTTCTTCGAGATAACCCAAGGTTTAAATTTCTTATGGATAAATTAAAATAAAATTGAAGAATGGTTACTTAACAGTAAACAAAATCTCACCTCTAGGATTAAAATATTAAATTGGAAGTTATTTGGACCCCAGGGGTGAATCTATATGGAAAATTCCAATTTCTTTATAATGATCTATTTTATAATTAATGGTATTTAAGCTTTGTTTTAAATATTCAATTTGATTTAATATATCTTTCTTATGATGTTCTAATATATCCTTTCTTTCTTCACAAGTTTTTTCACCTTGAAGACAAAGATTCATAAATTCTTTAATTTCAGATAAAGACATTCCACTATTTTTTAGACAACAAATTAATTCAAGCCAGTTAACATCATTTTCAGTATATAGTCGTATGCCAGTGGAACTTCTCTTCAATAAAGGCATCAATCCTTCTCTATCATAATATCTTAAAGTATGTTCAGATAGTTTTATTTTTTCAGAAACTTGTTTTATTGTATATTTCATAAATGGAATCCCCCATAAAATTATAATTTATTGATTTAAAGTAAACTGTAATCTTTAGCCTAATTATAGAAGATAAAAAATAAAAGGTAAAGAAAGATTTTATAGTAGCTATAATAAGGACATACAATTTCAGAAATGAAATATATTACTAAATAATAATAAATAAAATAAAGTATATAAGTTAAACTA
>NZ_ASRV01000133.1 GCF_000401215.1 Clostridium sartagoforme AAU1
ATAAAGTGAAATTATTTTAAAATAAAATTTGACTTAGAGTAAACTCTAAGGTTTATAATTATGGTAAAGAAAATTTTTACAATAATGTAGGAGGTTATGCTATGAAAATAGACAGTAAGATAAAAATGAATACGGGTACTGAAATTTATCAATTTGGATTAGGGGTTTGGCAAAGTGGACCTGAAACTAAGGAAGCTGTTCTTGCTGCATTAAAAGCAGGATATAGACATATTGATACTGCGGCTATATATAAAAATGAAGAAGCTGTAGGTGAAGCAATAAGAGAAAGTAAAATTCCAAGAGAAGAACTGTTTATAACAACAAAACTATGGAATCAAGATATGAGAGATCATAAAGTAATGGAAGCTTTTGAATTAAGCTTAAAGAAACTTGGCTTGGACTATGTAGATTTATATTTAATACATTGGCCAGTTAAAAATGAATACATTCCATCATATAAAATAATGGAAGAAATTTATAAAAGTGGTAGGGCTAAAGCTATTGGAGTATCAAATTTTAAAACTCATCATCTTCAAGATTTATTAGATAATACAGAAATTGTTCCAGCAGTAAATCAAATGGAATTTAATCCTCAAATGCAAGATTATGATATTTTAGAAATGTGCAGAGAAAAAGGTATTGTATTTGAATCTTGGTCACCACTTGGTTCAGGGGCTTGTCTTGATGATGAAGAATTAAAGGAAATAGGAAGGAAGTACAATAAATCAGTAGCCCAAGTTATTATTAGATGGTTATTGCAAAAGGGAATAGTAGTATTCCCTAAATCAGTACATGAAGCAAGAATAAAGGAAAATGCAGATGTATTTGATTTTGAACTAACTAATGAAGACATAAAATTAATTGATGGAATGAATAAGAACTTAAGAACTGGGGCAGATCCAGATACTTTCACTTTCTAATGATTATTTTAAATTATATATAAATTTAGATTTGCAAAGAATAAATGTAAATATAAAAACACATATAAGTATCAATAAAAAGCAATCCAATAAAGTTAATGAATGGATTGCTTTTTTATAATCAAAATTAATAAAAAATTTACCCCTGGGGTCCAATTAATTTCCAACTTATAATATACTTTGACAATTTATAAAAGTATTGATAAAGTTAATATGCAAATGAATAAGAGGTAATTTAATGAAAGAGGTATAGTTATGGAAATCAATTTTGAAAGTCTTAAAATAAATGAAAAAATAATTAGTGGATTAAATACTATGGGAATAAAAGAACCTACTGAAATACAAAAGGAAATTATTCTACCGGCTATTAATAAAGAAAATTTAATTGGTCAGTCTGAAACAGGTACAGGAAAAACTCTAGCTTATCTTCTACCTATAATAGAAAATATCGATACAAGTAAAAAAGAAATACAATGTATAATATTAGCTCCAACTCATGAGTTAGCTATTCAAATAAATAATACAATAAATGAGGTAAAAAAATCAGCCAACTTAGAAATCACATCTACACCTTTAATAGGAAGTGCAAATATTAAAAGGCAAATAGATAATTTAAAGGCAAAACCTCATATTATTGTTGGATCAGCAGGAAGAATATTCGAATTGATGGGTAAAAAGAAAGTAACAGCTCATACTATAAAAACTATTGTTATTGATGAAGTTGATAAGCTTTTAGATAAAAATAATCTTCCAGTTATAAAAAATATAATAAAATCTACACAAAATCAAACTCAACTTATGATGTTTTCAGCCACATTAAATAATAAAACTTTAGAAATTGCTAAAGATTTAGCTAAAGATATAAAAGTTATATCAGTTAAAAATAATAAAGTTAATGAAAATATAAAACACAGCTATATAAAAACTGATTATAGGAAAAAAATTGAGACATTAAGAAAACTTTTAAACTCAATTAAAGGTGAAAAAGTCTTAGTATTTAATAATGACAGCTATACAACTAATACCACTATAGAATATTTGTCTTTTAACAATGTGAAAGTAGATGCAATAGGCGGCAGTGGCAAAATGGAAGATAGAAAAAGAGCTTTAGAAAATTTCAGAAAAGGAAAAATCCAAGTTTTAATAGCTTCAGATATAGCGGCAAGAGGACTAGACATAAAAGAAGTTAATTATGTTATTAATTTTGATATTCCAGAAGATCCTAATGATTATTTACATAGAGCTGGAAGAGTAGGAAGGGCAGGCAAGTCTGGAGAAGTATTTTCACTTGTTAATGAAAGAGAAGAAAACTTAATAGAAATATACGAAAAGAACTTTAAAATAGACATTTCAGAAAGGACTCTATATAAGGGAAATATAGAATAAGAAAGTCAAAAATGTATATTGACTATTTTAATATATGTGCTAAAATTAATATTAATTTAAATAGAGATATATTAAATAGCTTCGTATAACCCTAATAATATGGATTAGGGGTTTCTACCAAGAACCAATAATTCTTGATTACGAGGAAATCATTTTATTTGTGATTTCTTCGTAGTCAAGAATTTTTTTTATAAAAATTTAGAGGAGGATTTAATTTCATGGATATTAGTAACTTACCTAAAATAGAACTTCATTGTCATTTAGATGGAAGTTTAAGAGTTGAGACGGTTATAGAGCTTGCGAAAAGAGAAAATATAAAATTAGACAGTTATGAGTATGACTATGTTAAAAATCTACTGGTTGTTTCAGAGAAATGTAATTCATTAGATGAATACTTAAAAAAATTCGATTTACCAAATGAAGTCCTGCAAACAAAGGAAAACTTAAAAAGGGCAGCTTATGAATTATTAGAAGATGCAGCAAAAGAAAATGTGAAATATATTGAGGTGAGATTTGCCCCGGTACTGCATACAAAAAAAGGACTAGCTTTAGAAGAAATAATAGAAAGTGTTATAAATGGAATAAAAGAGGCTGAAAAAGATTATGAGATAAAAGGTAATGTAATAATTTCTTGTATGAGAAGCTTAGAAATATCTCATATATACGATTCAATAAAAGCTGGGAAAAAATATCTTGGCAGAGGGGTTGTTGCAATAGATTTAGCAGCATCAGAAAAAGAAGATTTTGTTTATGAATATATAGATTCGATGAAATTTGCTAAGGAGTTAGGGTTTAGAATCACAGTACATGCTGGAGAAACTGGCTTTGGGAAAAATGTAAGAGATGCAATAAATTTTTTAGGAGCTGAAAGAATAGGTCATGGCGTTTATATATATAATGACAAAGATGCTTATAATCTAGTTAAAGAGATGGGAGTAACTTTAGAAATGTGCCCTAAAAGCAATATTGACACAAAAGCAGTAAAAACCTATGTAGAGCATCCTATATATAAATATCATAAAGATGATATAAAGGTTAGCTTAAGTACTGATAACAGAACTGTATCTAATGTAAATTTGACTGAAGAAACAGAAAAACTAATAGAAACATTTAATGTTAATATAGATGAATATAAAGAAATTTATATAAATAGTATAAATGCAGCTTTTTGTGATGATGAAACAAAAAAACTTTTAATGAAGACTATACCTTAAAATGAATTAATTTCCAATTCTTAAAGGAAAGTAAAACAAACTGAAATTGGAAATATAAAAAATTGCTAAATGGCTAAAATAAAGATATATTATAAGAGTAAGGAGGCCATCTATGAAAGCATATAAGACAAAGATAGAACTTATAGATAGTATTCCATTAATATATAGAAAAGTTATAGTTCCATCAGGAATTACTTTTGAAATGCTACATTATATAATTCAATTTTCAATGGGATGGCAAAATATTTATTTATATGATTTTAATATTAAAGAAGAAAATTTAAGAATAACTTCTGATAAAAAAACTATTTCTGAATATGAATTTTATTCTAAATTGAAATTAAATAATAGAAATGATCCTTACGGATTTATAAAAGATATGTTAAAAATTAAATACATGCATAGTAAAGAGGTTTATATAGATGATTATTTAAATAAAGAAAATAAAATTGAATATATATATGACTTTGGAGATTATTGGAAACACAATATAACTTTAGAAGAAGTAATTGAAGATTATATATATGATTATCCTAAATGTATAGAAGCAGAAGGAAATTGTCCTCCAGAAGATATTGGAGGAATAGAAGGATATACAGAATTTTTAAAAATAATTAATGATAAAACTCATCCAGAATATGAAAATATGCTTTCATTAGTAAGTAAACAAAATTATCAAGAAGTTTTTGATTGCGAAAGTGCTAACTTATTTATGAGAAAATATTATGAAAAAGATAAGTAGTAATTTAAACTAATGTTAATAAATGAAAATAAGTTCACTCAATTTAATACCTCTTAATCCCAAATATGTACTAGTGGGATAGTGTGAATTTATTTCAACTATAAATTTTAATATAATAACATAAAAATAGCAATTGTATTTTAGAATATTATTATATAAGCTCTTTAGCACCTTTATATATAAATAATGAATATAATATTTATATATAAGTATTTTTGGAGGAGCGATGACAAGTATATATAGATATTGTTTTGAGGATATCGTAACAATTAATATAATTTCAGATGCTGTTAATAGAATTAATAATAAACCGGCTCTAGAAGAATTCCTACGAAAAACTTCATTAGGCCAAGACACATATATTAAAATATTAGAATTAACTTTTGAAGCTGAGCCAATTTTTAAGACATTTATTTATCAAGATAATCTTTTTAGGGTGAAAATTGATGGATTAAATACTAGCAATCCATTTGTAAGAAGAGTCGTAGGTACTAGATTAGTTGAAAGAGAATATACAGATAAAGTTTTATATGATTTATATTATGGTAATAATTTTATGGATAATGTTTTTTGGTATAGAAAAGTATAAAAGTTTAAAATTTTGAGAATGTTAGTATAAAAGGTATGTGTACTCTTTAGGAAATTGTGAGAAGTTTCTTATGAGTATAGTTTTTTATAATTTCATTCTTTTACTTTTTTATAAGAAAATATAATCTGAAATACTTTTAAAAGATTAGGAGAAAATCTATGAAAATTAGACTTGGATATGTTGCTATTTCAAATGTATTAGGAAAAAAGTAACAAGTTCTAGCACGGTTACTTTCACTAATTATAATAAAATTACATCAGAAGAAAAAAAATTAGAAAAACTAAAAATTGTTACTAGTTCAAATTTAAATGCTTTACAAGAGTTATTAAGATATAATATAGAAAATAATATACATTTTTATAGAATAACTTCAGCTTTAATACCACTAGTTACTCATCCTGAAGTTGGATACTGGGGACATAGAGAAATATTTAAAAAGGATTTTGAATATATAGGTAGGCTTATTAAAAATTCTAATATGAGAGTTGATACTCATCCAGATGAGTTTAATGTTATAAACAGTAATAATCCAAAAGTAGTGGAAAATACTCTAAAAAATTTAATGAGACAAGTAGACTGGTTTGAAGATATGAATTACAAAGAAGGTAAAATGGTAATTCATATAGGGGGAGCAACAGGAGGCAAAGAAGACGCAATAAAAAGATTTATTAAACATTTCAATGGATTTCCTAAAGAATTAAAAGAAAAATTAATTATAGAAAATGATGATAGAACATACACAGCAAAGGAAACATTGAACTTGTGTAAAACATTAAATACTCCAATGGTTTTAGATATTCATCATCACAATTGTAATAATTATGGAGAAGATATTAAAGATATCTTAGATGATATACTTAATACTTGGGAAAATGAAAGTTTACCGCCTAAAATGCATTTTTCTTCACCAAAAGATAGAAGTTTAATAGATAAAGTTGATAAAAGACATTCAGATTTTATAAATGTTAAAGATTTTATAAATTTTATAGAAATTTTAAAAGGATTTAATAAGGATATAGATATAATGTTAGAATGTAAAGAAAAAGATGTAGCATTATTTAAATTAGTAGAGGATATAAAAAGCATTAAACCAGAATACAAATGGATTGATAAAACAATATTCATTATTTAACAATTAGATTTATTTTTTAATAATTAATTAAAAATATGTAGATAAATTTTGAATCTTCCCTTAGAATATAAGCATATTAAATAATGTACTAAGGAGGATTTTTATGAAAAAAGTTAGATATAAATTAATTATGCTTACTGTTTTTATTTCACTTGTAACAGCTATAATTATAAGTGTTACAATAACCTTTAGAAATATACAAACGAATAATAATCTTTTGAAAATTCAAAAGGAGAATTTAAATAATGATTATGATGAAAGAATTAAGGAGCAAGTAGAGATTGCTATATCCATGATAGATGCAATTAACGAGAAAGCTAAAAATGGTGAAATTACTATTGATGAAGCTAAAAAACAAAGTGCAGATTTATTAAGAAAATTGAAATTTGGAGAAGACGGATACTTTTGGGCTGATAATATTGATGGAACTAATATTGTTCTTTTAGGTTCAGAGACTGAGGGAACAAATAGATTAGATACTAAAGATAGTACAGGAAAGTATCTAATAAAAGAAATTATTGAAAATGGTAAGAAAGAAGGTGGTGGGTACACAGATTATTGGTTTCCTAAGAGTGGAGAAACTGAGGCATCACTTAAAAGGGGATACAGTAAATTATATACTCCATACAATTGGATTATAGGAACCGGAAACTACATAGATAATATAGATGAGGTTATATTAGAAAGAGAATACATATTAAAAAAGGACATTCAAGTAGGAATTATAATTAATGTTTTTTTAGTTATAGGGGCATTAATTGTAGCAGTTATTTTATCTGTAATAACTAGCAAACAATTAACTAATCCATTAATTAAAATAAAAGATTTTGCATTAAGATTATCTGGCTATGATTTTAGCAATCCAATTCATATAAGAAGTAAAGATGAATTTGGACAAACAGCAGAAGCTTTAAATGAAGCACAAAAAAATGTAAAAACCTTAGTATCTTTAATTATCGATGAATCTCAAAATATAGGAGCATCTTCAGAAGAACTTTCAGCAACAGTAGAAGAGTTATTTTCTAAAATTGTAATTATAGACGAAGCTGTAGAATCAATTACATCTGCTATTCAAGAATCAGGCGCTGTTACAGAAGAAATAAGTGCCTCTATCGAAGAAGTAGATTCAAGTATAAATGTATTATCTGGAAAGTCCATGGATGGAAGTAACATATCAAATGCTGCAAAGGAAAGAGCTTTAGCAGTTAAAGATAACAGTAACAAAGCTATTGAAGAAACTAGAGAAGTATATAATGAAAAGAAAGAAAAAATGGAAAAAGCGATTGAGGCAGTAATGGTTGTAGAAAGTATAAAGGTTATGGCAGATACTATTGGAAATATAGCAGATCAAACTAATTTACTTGCATTAAATGCAGCAATTGAAGCAGCTAGAGCAGGGGAACAAGGTAAGGGATTTGCTGTTGTTGCAGATGAAGTAAGAAAGCTTGCAGAGCAGTCATCTAATGCAGTAGGAAATATTCAAGAAACTATTTTAAAAGTACAATATGCATTTAAAAATAGTATTGAAGCAGGAAGTGAAATATTGGAATTTATTAATAGCAATGTAAATATGCAATTAGATGCGTATGGAGAAACAGGAGCTAAATATTATGATGATTCAGAATTTGTAAGCCAAATGTCAGATGAAATTGCTGCAATGTCTGAAGAAATAACAGCTACAGTTGGACAAGTTAGTGAGGCTGTGCAAAGTATGGCTGAATCATCTCAAGAGTCTAGTGAAAAAGCAGAAGATATAAGAGAAAGCATGAGAGAAACTACAAAAGCAATTGAACAAATTGCAAAGACAGCTCAAAGCCAAGCAGAACTTGCTCAAAAGTTAAATGAAATGGTACAAAAATTTAATATATAATTTTTAAGGGAAGTCCATTGACTTCCCTTAATTTAACTTTTAAGTTTCCATAATTTCATCTCAAATTATTATATAATCCTTTGAATTTAATTGCTAAGATTGGAATTTGTGAATCAATAAAGTATATCTTTATTTAACATAACTTGTATTATTTTATAAGTAGAGGTAAAATACCTATGGACAACATATGAACAAAGTATGAAGAAGGGAATGAATATAATGTTTAAAAGTTATATTAAAGACATTAAAAATGAATTCAAGGGATATGGTTTGTTAAATTTCAAACAAGATCTAATGGCAGGAATAACTGTTACAGCAGTTGCATTACCACTAGCATTAGCTTTTGGGGTTAGTTCTGGAGCAACAGCAGCAGCAGGATTAATAACAGCTATATTATCTGGGGTAGTAATAGGGGCACTATCTGGAGGATCTTTTCAAATATCAGGACCAACAGGAGCTATGAGTGCAATTTTAGTTGCATTATTTCAAAAATATGGACTAGAAGGTGTATGGATAGCAGGTGCGCTTGCAGGCATTATTCTTATATTAGCAGGTATATTTAAATTAGGTAAGATTGTTTCATATATACCAACACCAGTAATAACTGGCTTTACATCAGGTATTGCATTAATAATAGCAATAGGGCAATTAGATAACTTTTTCGGAGTTTCAACTAAATCATCTGAATCAGCAGCAATAAAAGTATTGAATTTTCTTAGTACCCCATTACACCCAAATTGGTATGCTATCTCAATTGGGTTGTTGGTTGTTATTATTATGATGATATGGCCTAAAAAATTTAATAATATAATTCCATCATCTTTAATTGCATTAATAATAATTTTGGTAATAAATATGATATTTAAATTACCAGTAGATATAATTGGTGATATACCTCAAAAGTTACTTTTAGATGACAGGCTTCATATTACTTCAATAAACTTTGAAATTGTAAAAAGCGTGTTAGTACCAGCTATAAGTATTGCAGCATTAGCAATGATTGAAAGTTTATTATGTGGTGAAGTTGGAAAGAAGATGAAAGGAGATACTTTTGATGCAAATAGAGAATTAATTGCACAGGGAGTTGGTAATTTTATAATACCTTTCTTTGGAGGAGTACCTGCAACTGCAGCTATTGCAAGAACAAGTGTAGCTATAAAGTCAGGTGCGCAAACTAGGTTAGTGAGTATGTTTCATTCTGTATTTTTAATGTTGTCAATGTTTTTATTAGCACCAGTGATGTCTAGTATTCCATTATCAGCACTTGCAGGAATTCTTATGGTAACGGCTTGGAGAATGAACGAATGGGAAAATATAAAATACATATTCTCTAAAAAGTTTAAAGGTGCAATATTAAAATTTTTAATAACTATGTTTGCAACAGTAGCACTAGATTTAACTCAAGCAATATTAATAGGAGTAATATTTTCTAGTTTATTATTTATAGTAAAGATTGCAAATATGGATATATCAGTAAGTGAAGTAGATGAAAAAAGGTTAGATAATATAGTATCAAAAAGTAATAATTTATCAAGTATTAAAGTTATGTATTTTACCGGCCCATTATTTTTTGCAACAACAGAAAAATTTAAAAAGGAAATTTTATCAATAAGAGATGCTAAAGTTATAATATTATCAATGAGGGGAGTTCCGCTAATCGATACATCAGCACTGCAAGCATTATCAGAAGTTATTGAAGAAATAGAAAGTAGAGGCTGTAGAATTATGTTATGTGGTCTGCAGCAGTCTGTTAAAGATATTATTGATAAATCAGGATTTGAAGAAAAATTAGGCAGTAATATGATTTTCTGGAGTGCAGATCAAGCAATTAAAAGTGCAAAAACAATAGTAGCGTAATTATATATCAAAGAATAAATAACATAAACTAGCTGAAATTTAAGTAAGCTAGTTTATTAGTTTTATAATAAAGATTAAAAATATATTGCATAAAATGTTTACATAATATCAAAATATTGTAAAATATAAGTAAGGGCGTTAGTTATTTTATTTGTGGAGGTGATGTTATATAAAATCTTAAAGATTATATCTTAAAGATAAAAGTTAAGATTGTGATAGACGGAAGATAAATAATTTTTTAGTTGGTATAAGGGAAGGGATAATATGTATAAAGATTTCAAAAAAATCTTATCACTGTTTATTGTTACACTAATAATAATGACTATTACGCCAAGTTCAAAATTTAAAGCTGACACCAACATAGCTGGTAATGGAAGATTACTTGTTGGTTATTGGCATAATTTTGATAATGGAGCTGGAATTGTTAAAATAAGAGATGTAGATCCAGCATGGGACGTAATAAATGTTTCATTTGGAGAAACTTATAGCGATAGAGCAGTTGTAGAGTTACATCCAGTTTATAATGAAAAGGAGTTTATAGCTGATATCGATTATGTACAAAGTAAAGGTAAGAAGGTAGTCTTATCTTTAGGTGGTGCAGAAGGTACAATTCAAATTCCAACAGATGCCGCAAGAGAAAAGTTTATGACATCACTTACAGGTTTAATAGATAAGTATGGATTTGATGGAATAGATATTGATCTTGAAGGTGGAAGCGGAATGATACTTCAACCAGGAGATACAGACCTTAAGAATCCTATTACACCTCAAATAGTCAATTTTATTAAAATTATTAAAGCTTTAGTTGCAAAATATGGAGATGATTTTATTATAAGTATGGCTCCAGAATTATCATACGTTCAGGGCGGAAACACTGGTTATGCAACTAATTGGGGAGCATATCTTCCGCTTATAGATGCAGTAAGAAATGAACTTGATTATCTTCAAGTTCAACATTATAACTGCGGAGGTAATATGGCTCTTGATGGAGTTACCTATAATCAAGGAACAGCTGATTTCCAAGTTGCTATGGTAGAAATGCTACTACAAGGTTTTCAGACAAGAGCATCAAAAAACAGCTTCTTTGCTCCATTAAAGCAAGAGCAAGTAGTAATTGGTGTTCCAGCATCACAAAAAGGAACACTAAATCCAAATTCAGGATATATTCCACCAACAGAAATGCTTAAAGCTTTAAATTATTTAATAAAAGGACAATCCTATGGTGGTTCTTATAAAATGATTGGAGAAAAGTATCCAAATTTAAGAGGAATAATGGCTTGGTCAATAAATTGGGATAATGTAAATAATAAGGAATTCGTTAAAAGCTATAGACCATTTTTTGATTCATTATCACCAATAGTCCCAGAAAGACCATCACTAAAAGCGGCATCAATTAAAGCTTCAACAGTTTCTAATAAAAACTATTCATTAACTATTGATGTACCTGCTTATAATACTGCAATATCATATGAATTATTTGAAGATGGTAAATCCATAGCAACAGGTACATTAACATCAGGATTAACATCTAACCAAGTAGTTAAAAGAGATTTTATTAATAAGAGTTATGGAACCTATAATTATTCAGTAACAGTTAAGGATACAGCTGGGGTAGCTGTAACTTCAGCAAATTGTGTTGTAGAAGTTAAAGAAGTTGAAGTGCCATCAATACAAGAATGGCAACCAGGAGTTAGTTATAAAATAGGAGATAAGGTGACTTATCAAAGCAAAACTTATGAATGTATATTTACTCACACATCAAATATAGCTTGGATACCAGGAACAGTTCCTACTTTATGGAAACAATTATAATACTATAAAAAATTAATATTTAAAGTTTGGTATAAGGTAGCTAACTATATTTTTATAGTTAGCTACTGAAGCTAAACTATGGATTAATGAAGAGCAAGTAATAATAACAATTATAGTCCCTTTTTATTATAAACCAGTGTATAATAAATTCTATGAACTTTATAAATAGTTTCTAGAAGGGATGAATATACTTGGATAAATCGAAATTTTATACTAATAGGATAAATATAATTATAATTTCAGGAATTTGTACATTTTTATGGGGGAGTGCTTTTCCTGCTATAAAAGTAGGATATGAAATATTTAATATAGCAAGTAGTGATATTGGTTCAAAGCTTATTTTTGCTGGATATAGATTTTCCTTGGCAGGAATTTTTGTATTAATAATAAAATTATCAATAAAGCAAAGTATCTTTAATTTATCCATTAAAGATGTAAAAGAAATTACTATATTAGGATTCGTACAAACAACTTTTCAATATATATTTTTTTATTTAGGAATGACATACACAACTGGAGTAAGAGGTTCAATTATAAATGGAACAGGTACTTTTTTTAGTATTATATTGGCACATTTCATATATAAAAATGATAAGTTAAATTTAAGTAAGATTTTAGGTTGTATAGTAGGATTTACTGGAGTTGTAATAATAAATATTGGAAAATCTTCTGTCTTAGAAGGAGGATTTTCTCTTAGAGGTGAAGGATTTATAATGCTTGCAGCCTTTATGACTTCAGTTTCAGCAATATATAGTAAGAAGATAAGCCAAAATAAAGATGCATATACTGTAACTGGATATCAATTAGCAGTAGGAGGACTAGCTTTAATATTAATAGGACATTTATTAGGAGGAAATCTTTCAAACTTTAATGCTAAATCTACTTCATTATTAATGTATATGTCGTTATTATCATCAGTAGCATTTGCATTATGGTCACAACTTTTAAAATACAATAAAGTCGGAGTAATTTCTATTTTTAATTTTCTAATTCCTATCTTTGGAACTATACTTTCAGCTATAGTACTTAAAGAAAACATATTTGATATAAAGATATTTGTAGCTTTAATATTAGTTTGTGTTGGAATTTATTTAGTATATAAAAAGAAGGATATTTTATAAATAAAAAAGCTTGGAGAAGAACATGGAAAAAAGTAAAGAACTTTTATTAATACGATATATATCTTTTATTATTCTGATAGCTCAAATTTTCATTGAGGAAGGAAACACAGGCATTTTAAGTATAATATTTGTTTTATTATTTATACTTAACAATAATCTTAGAATATTTCATTTTAGTAATGATAAATTAATTATTATCTCAATGATTATTGAAATAATAATATCACCAATAGCCTGTTTAAACTTTGGAGGAAATATTTTATTTTACTTAATAGGATTAATAATAGATGCATTTACATTAAAATATAAGAAAATAAAGTATATATTTATAGTTTTAATATCTTTGATAGCATTATCTATCAGAAGCAATAAAAGTATTGAAGAAGGTTTTGTTAATTTAGTTATTATGTTTATTTTTATAATTCTTTTGAATTACATATCAAGATTATATAGCACAAAAAATGAAGCACAAAAATTATATGACAAACTTAAAATGTCTGAAGAAAAATTAATTGAAGTAAATAGCCAGTTGGAAGAATATCTCACTTCAATAGAAGAGCTAACAGTACTTAAGGAGAGAAATAGAATATCTAGAGAAATACATGATAGTGTTGGACATTCTTTATCAACAGCTATGATTCAACTATCTGCAATGGAAAGTATAGCTAATAAAGAAGGAAGTATGCTAAGGAATATGGCAAGAAACTTAAGAGAATTTATAAATGAAAGTTTTCAAGATGTTAAAAAGGCAGTAAGTGAACTTAAGTCTGATGATTATGATAATTATAGAGGAATAATTAGAATCCAAGATTTGTGCAAGAATTTTGAGAAAATGTCAGGAGTAGAGGTAAATATTACTTTATCAAAGGGAAATTGGACGCTTTCTACAAAGCAAAGCAGCCACTTATATAGAATAACCCAAGAAGTATTATCTAATGCTTTAAGACATGGAAAATCATCCAAAGTTAAAGTAATTATAAACTTTATAGAAAATGAGGTTGTAATATCTTTTAAAGACAATGGAGTAGGAACTGATATTATAAAAGAAAGTGGCTTTGGGCTTAAAAATATAAGAGAAAGAGTTGAAGAAATAGGTGGAACAATTGATATGAATTCAGAAGTTGGAGCGGGATTCTTTATAAAACTTGTAATTCCAAAAGAAAGTGAGAGCTGAAATTATGAAAATAAAAATATTAATTGTAGATGATGAAAAATTAATTAGAGAAGGCTTGAAAATTATGCTTTCAACTTTTGATGATATAGATGTTATTGGCACTGCTGAAAATGGATATAAAGCTTTAGAAATATGTAAAAGTAAAGAAATTGATGTAGTTCTTATGGATATAAGGATGAAAGATTGTGATGGCGTTATGGGAACTAGACTTATTAAGGAGCAATTTACTAAGATTAAAGTTATAATATTAACTACTTTTAAGGACAAAGAATATATTCAAGATGCATTGAAGTATGGAGCATTTGGATATTTATTAAAGGATAGTTCTCATGAAGTTATTTATGAAGGTATAAAAACAGCTTACATGGGAAACATGGTTGTTCATCCTGAAGTTGCAAATGAAATTCTTATTAATAGTAATTATAGTTTAAATAATAAGGAAATAGGAAAGTATGATTTTTCAGATAAAGAAATTCAAATTATCAAGTACATCGCTGAAGGATTAACAAATAAAGAAATTTCAGAAAAGCTTTATTTATCTGAAGGAACTATAAAAAATAATATTACAAACATATTATCTAAATTAAATCTTAGAGATAGAACACAAATTGCAATTTTTGCATTTAAAAATAGAATAGTGACTTAAGTCATTTTGATAGTGACTTATAGTGATGGCAAGCCCCTAGCTTTATCTTATTATATAATTAAGAAAAGATTAGGGGGCATTTATATGAATATAATAGAAGTAAAAAATGTTACAAAAAGATTTAATGATAAATTAGTTTTAGATAATGTAAGTTATGAAGTTAAGAAAGGAGAAATATTTGGATTTATAGGACCTAACGGAGCTGGGAAATCAACACTAATAAATATAATGACTAGCCTATTAACCCCAGACAGCGGAACTGTTAGAATTTGTGGTTATGATATTTTGAAGAATCCAATAAAAGCTAAAGAATGCATAGGTTATGTGCCGCAAGATATTTCATTAATAGAAGAGCTAAATGCTTATGATAACTTAGAGTTTTTTGGTGCATTATATGGCTTAAAGGGAAAAGAGCTTAAAGAAAGAATAAAAGAAGCTTTAGAAGTTACTGGACTTTATGATAAGAAAAAAGAAAAAGTAAAAAAATTTTCAGGTGGAATGAAAAGAAGACTTAATATTGCAGCAGCCATTATGCATCATCCCAAAGTATTAATAATGGATGAACCTACTGTTGGAGTTGACCCACAATCAAGAAATCATATATTTACTTTTACAAAAAATATCTGTACAGAATGGGGAACAACTGTTATATATACTTCTCACTATATGGAGGAGGTAGAGGAGTTATGCAAAAGGGTTTTTATTATAGATTTAGGTAAGGAAGTGGCTTATGGAACTAAGGAAGAAATTAAGACTTCTGTTTTTCCTAATAACAAGGTAATAATAGAAGGAAGTGATATTACAGGAGAAATTATTTTGAAAATAGAAAAATTAGTTGGAGTAATAAAGGTTAAAGAGCAAGAAAGTAATTTATTTTTAACTATAGATTCAAACTTTAAACTTCATAATGTATTGAGTATTATAGAGGAATATGGAATTAATATAAAAAAGATAAGTTATGAAGATGTAAGGCTTGAAGATGTATTCTTAGCCTTAACAGGAAAAATGCTAAGAGATTAGAGGTGAGATAAGTGAAATTAATATATTATACGAAGACGACTTTAAAAGGAATGATATCTAATGGGGTTCTAACAATCTTATATTTTATACTATTTCCAGTTTTATTAGCATCTTTCATGGGATTTTTTCAGAAAGCAATTACGGAAAGTCCATTAAAATTGAAAACTTTAAAGGTACAAATAAATGATATGGATAATAGTAATATGTCTAAAGATTTAATAGCATTTTTAGAAAGTGATGATATGAAAGAACTTGTTTTAATAACTGATAAAAAAGCAAATATAGAAATTTTGATACCAAAGGGATATGAGAGGAATGTAGTATCTTTAAAAGGCGGAAAAATAAATATAAATAAGTTAGGAGAAGGATTTAATAACTCTACAAATACATTAAAAACTATTTTAGATAAATATCATGAAGGTCTTTATATTAATTTATCTGGTGGATCAAATAAAAATTTGCAGACAATTACAGAAAATTCAGTAGTTGAAAAGATTGATATAAACTCTAAAAAATCATCAACTACCTATGAAAAAATGGCTGCATCAATGATTTCTTTTGTAATTAGTATGCTTATTCTTGGACTTATACAATCTAATTATACAGAATCAAGTATAAATTTTGATAAAAGAATAAAATCAACACCTATAACTAAAAATCAATATTTTTATTATGATTCTTTTGCTTTACTTGTATATTCAACTATAATCATTTCTGGATATGTATTTTTCTTTAGAATTATAGGAATAAGCTTTAAAGGCAGTATCTTTCCTTTAATTACATTAATTTTAACTACATCTATTTTAGTAGTTTCAATAAGCAAATGTATTTATACTTTCTTTGGAGCTGTATATGGTAAAGTTGTTGGGATATTAGTTTTTACATTTCCTATATTAGGTATGGTAGAAAGCTTTACTGGAGCAGGAGCTGAACTGAGAATTTTAGATCCAACTCATTATATTTCAAAACTTTTTACTTTATACAATTTAAATGGAAATTTTAGTTTAAATAATAAGGATTTAATATTAATACTTTGCTTTTCACTAATATTATTTATGATTTCAGTATTAAAAATAACTTTATCTAAGGGGGGAAGAAGATGCGCTTAATAAGATTAATATTAATTAATTTAAGAAGAAATTTAAAAAGTCCAGTTATTTTAATGATGACCTTTCTTCTTCCTATGGTAGTTTTATTTGGAGTAGTTGGTCCAAAATCTGATGATCCATCTTTAGGTAAAATAGGAATATTAGATAAATCTCCAGGAAAATATTCGAAAGATTTAATAAATATATTATCTGAAAAGTATGATATAAAAGAGCTAAAAGGAGAAGTAGAAGATAATTATAATGATTTAAGAGATAAAAAATTAGGCGTTATATATGCTATAGACGAAGATTTCGAGGAATTTATAGATAATGGTGAAATGCCTAAAGTAAAATGTTATAGTATTGAAGCTGACATTGGAGCAGTTCTTGGAGATAATATTATAAGTGATTATGTTAATAATTTACTTAAAGAAGGTATAAATGATGGGCTTAGCACTAATACGGTAACAACTATAATAGTAGATAAATTTCAAGAAAATAAAACTGATTATGTTATGGCTATTCTTATGATATGCTATTTTATGATGATAGGAGGTTCTATATTAATTGATGATATAATTAAGCTTAAGGCACAGAAGGTATTAAGAAGAACAATATCAACCGGTAATTCTGATAAAGTAATTTTAGGCTCCTTATATCTATCAGCATTTATTCTTCAAAGTTTAATAAGTTCAATAACTTTAATTTTAGCAATTAAATTATTTAAAATACAAAACTATAATTTAGGTGAAGGAATATTAGTTATAACTTTATGCAGTTTAGTTACTACATCATTAATTGTATTTACTACTAGATGGTTAAAAAATCAAACTATAGCAAGTTTAGCAGTTGTAATCTTTGGATTATTATCCTTTGGACTTGGAATATTTGGTGGAGGCATAGAAGAATTTGATAATGTTCCACAGATAATAAGTAGTTTAAGTATAATATCACCTTTTTCTTGGTTAATTCAAATTATTAATGAAGGGAAAATATTAATTCCAATTATAGTAATAATATTAATGTCAGGAGTATTCTTTACAGCAGGAAGCTTTAGACTTAGAGATTATGTTAAAGAGTAGTAATAGACACATTTTTAGTTATTTGCTAAAATGTAGTGAATAAAACTTATGGAGGGGAATTAAAATGATTTCTAAAAAGCAACTTAAAGATGAAATAATAACTTATGATATAATAACTTACAAAGATGAAGATGGAAAGCAAGTAGAATATGTTGAAGTTATCTTAACAGATAGAATTATTGAAGTTTATATGGATATTAGGGAGGTTAATATAGGGCTTATAGCAAACAAAATTATAGAAGATAATTTATATAAATAGATTAATAGTATTGGAGTTGATAATTTATGAGAAAATTTAATAAATATCTTAAATGGGGATTATTAGTAAATTTAATATGGTTAGTATCAAGTCGTTTCAATTTACTTCCAGACTTTATAGAAGGCTTTTGCGTTGGGCTAGGTATTGTTCTATTATTAAATGGAATTTATATTGAAAGCCATAATTTAAAAAAGTTAAAGAAATATAAAAGAAATTTTTTAAATAAGATAAAGTAAAGATCTAAATTGTAGATATAAAGGCTAAGGTAAATAGATATGATTATTTCACATATTCTATTTATCTTAGCTAATTTTTTATATTTATTATTTATAATAAAATACATATGTTAGAAAAAATTAAGAAATATATTTTAAATTTGTAAGAGCTACATGTTATCATATAGTTAGTAAAAATTAACAAAGGTTTTAAGGGGATATTAAATGAGTTATTTATTTAAATATTACAGTAAGCAATATGATAAATTCATGAAGATATTTCATTTAGATAAAAATAAAGAAATAATAAAGGTAATTAAGGATGTTAATAATTTAGATATTTTAGATATAGGTGGAGGTACAGGGATCTTTCAGATATTTTAATAAATCTAGGTGCGGATGTAACTATTCTTGATCCAGAAAAAAAATGACTAATATAGCTAAGGTGAAAAATAATAAAGTTAAAATAATTAATGGATATTCAACTAATATAGATTTGAAAGATAATTCATTTGATTTAATTATAATGAGAGATTCATTTCATCATATAAAAGATAAAGAAGAAACTTTAAAAGAATGTAATAGATTACTTAATAATAATGGCAAAATTTTAATTTATGAATTTGATAGAACACATATAGTAACTAAACTTATATGTTTTTTTGAAAGAAGTTGCTTTGAGAAGGTCAAAATGTTATCAAAAAATGAAATGAAAAAGTTGGCTTCTAGATATTTTAATAATGGAGAAATAATTGAAATATCTAGCTATGAATATATATATTTAGGAGAGATCTTGAAGGGTAGTATAAATCCTTAGATAAAAAACAGCTATAAAAATCAAAGGGGTTATTTTATGAATGTATTAAAAGGGCTATATAAAATTATAAACTTATTTTTATGTAAAAAGTATACAAATTTAAATGATATAGCAAATTCCTATACAAGAGTAAGTGAAAATTACAACAAGTCTTTCTTAAAAGAAATGCACAAATACAATAAAGAAATGTTAAATAAAGTTATTATAAGGTATAGTGATGATAAAGTTAACTTATCACCTAATATTCTTGATCTTGCTTGCGGGACAGGCTTCAATAGTAACTTTATAAATTCAAGAATCAAGAACTCAAAATTTACTTTAGTAGATATATCAGAAGGGATGCTAAATCAAGCGAAAAACAACTACAGCTTAAATGCGGAGTTTATAGAAAATGATATGATATCTTTCCTTAAGAATTCCAAAGATAATACCTTTGATATTGTTATATGTGCCTGGGCAATTAAATATCAAAACCCGCATGAAATTATAAAGGAAGTTTCTAGGGTTTTAAAAAAAGATGGGTATTTTGCCGTAATAGTTAACTTGAAAGATACATTACCAGAGGTTAGAAAGATATATCCAAAACTTATTTTGAAAAATTATACTAAGGTAAATAGAATAATGAAAGAACTTCCAAATCCAATTAGTCATAAAAGCTTTAGAAGATGGTTTGAAAAAGAAAACTTTAAGAAATTAGAAATAGCAAGTGGATCACATAAGTTTTCTTTTAAGGATACTAAAGATTTAGTTTTATTTATTACATCAACAGGAGCTCTAGCTGGATTCGATGCTATGGTGGATATGGAAGATGAAAGTATTAAAGATTCAATGATTAAACTATTTAATGAAAAAAGATTAATACAATTACTCATAAATATGTTTGGGGGATTTTTAGAAATGATAAGTAATGCAATTCCAATTATAAAAGCAATGATAAATAATAACGTAAGAAAAAATTTCTTTTATATACATATGCGATTTAAAGAAAGCAAAAATTATAAGGCCATAAATATTATAAAATGTGGAATGAATGTTATAAAAAATGATAGACTGGTTATTCATAATGGTAATTTTGTAGTTAACTCATTTTTACCACCTTTAAATAGTATAGCTTATAAAAGTATTGTAGATGCAGTTCCAGGAGAGAAGGCTGAATTCTTTTATAATCATACTACAGGAAGAAGGCTGGCTCCAATTTCTACTTATATAGCTATTACAGGAAGATGCATGTATAATTGCTGGCATTGTAGTGCAAAAAGATTTATTAAAGATAAGAAAGATAAATCAAAGGAAATGACAACCAATGAAATAAAAGACATTATAAAATCACTTCAAGATTTAGGTGTTGGAATAATTGGGTTTACAGGTGGTGAACCTCTTCTTAGATTGGACTTAGAGGAAATAATAAGTAGTATTGATAACAGAAGTATTTCTTATTTATTTACAAATGGGTATTCATTAAATATTAATAAAGCAAAAACACTAAAAAAAGCAGGACTTTTTGGTATAGGAATAAGTATAGATAGCATATATAAAGAAAATCATGATAAAAAAAGGGGTTATAATGGAGCATATGAAAATTCAATTTCAGCGATAAAAAACTCTAAGGAAGCTGGACTTTATACTATGGCACAAACTGTATGTACAAAAGAAATGCTAAAGAGTGGGGAAATATATAAATTAGGTAAGTTTTTAAAAACATTAGGAGTAGATGAACTTAGAATTCTAGAACCTATACCATGTGGATCCCTTTTAGTAAATTCAAATGAAATATTTTCTAAGGAAGACAAAGATGAACTTATTGATCTTCATATAGAATTTAATAAAGATAAAAATTATCCTAAGACATCTGTTTTTCCATATGTTGAATCAAAAGATCAATTTGGATGTGGAGCAGGGGTACAACATTCTTATATAGATAATGAAGGAAATTTTTTGCCTTGTGACTTTGTTCCAGAAGCATTTGGAAATGTTCTAAAGGAGGATATAAAAGATATATGGGATAAAATGCATGAGAAATTGGGAAGAGCTAAAACATATTGTTATGCAAAAAAGTGTGATAAATGCAGTGAAAATGATTTACCTAGGTACTATAAGTTACTTAGAGGAGAATAATTATAAAATATCAATTTAAATACTAGGATAACCTATGCTTAGTATATAAAAATATCCTCAAAATATAAGATGGAGAAACTATATGAAAGCCTATCTGCTTAAGTTTATACTAAGTGGGTAGGCTTTCATATAGTTATATTAAATCATTTATAACCACAGAAGATTTTTAAGTAAGTAATAAGAATATACAACTTTGAAACAAGTATTATTTAATTTATAAACATTTATTTTATATTATTAGTAAATAAGGAAATTAACATAAAGAAAAATTCATAAGCACAATAACACTCAATAGGTTACATAATTAAATTAAGGATTATATTTGCTAATTAAAGATAATTAAACTAAAATTTATATATAAAAATATTGATAAATACTATAAATCATTAGACAATAAAAGGAGGTTATATTAGCAGATGAAAATTTGGGAAAAAATATTTATATATTCTATATTACTATTTATTTTATTGTTTAATGGAGCTGGAATAATAATAATTGAAACTATATATAATAGAAATTTAAATGTTGTAATAACAACAGGTTTAAATGAGTACGAGGCAGTTAAAAATTCTATATACCCCAATATGGATATTGTTAGTACTGATAATTTAGAAAGCATAGATAAACTTGAAGGTTTACTTAGGGAGTTCGTATATAGTGGAAATAGTATAAAGAACATAGAAGTATTTAGTGAAGATAACCAGAAAATTATTAATATTTCAGAAGTAAAAATTAAAGAAGAAAGGCAAGAAGTAGTAGCTGCCAATTTAGATGAAGAATTATTTATTATTAGAGATGTGAATAGTAGAAAATTATTATTCATAAGTTCAAGGATTAGAATAAATAATTTAGAATATAAAATAGTCTTAACTAAAGATATTACATTTATTAATGATGATAGATTATCTAATTATAAGTTGTTTTTAATGTTAACAAGTATAATCACAATATTACTAGCCATTGGAATGTACATAATTTCAAAATTAATAACTAATCCAATTAAATACTTGATAGAAGTTTCAAATAGCATAAAAAGTGGTGAATATTATAAAAGAGCAAAATATGATGCTGATGATGAGTTTGGAATTTTAGCTGAAAACTTTAATTCTATGATTCAAGTAATAGAAGAGAAAATTGATGAACTTAAAGAAAATAGTAACGAAAAGCAAAGATTTATAGATAATCTAACACATGAAATAAAGACTCCAGTAACATCCATAATTGGATATTCAGAATTACTTCAAAAAGATAATATTAGTGATGAAATCAAATTTAAATCGTTACAGTATATAAATTCTCAATCCAAAAGATTAGAAAAATTAAGTTCAACCCTTACAAAATTAATACTAATTAAAAATAATGATGCTGAAAAAAATAGATTTCTAATTAAAGAAACTATAATAAAGTCTATAAATGATTTAAGATACAAAGTAGATAATAAGGAGATAGAAGTAAATATACAAGTAGAGGATAATTATATATTTGGAGATAAACAACTTATTGAAGTTTTATTAAGTAATTTAATAGATAATTCAATAAAGGCATCTAAAAAGGGAAAGAAAATTAGAATATATGGTAAAAACATAGAGGATGACAAATACCAATTGCAAATAATAGATGAAGGGATAGGAATATCAAAAGAAAATTTAAAGAAAGTTAAAGAACCATTTTATATGGTAGATAAATCAAGAGGCGTGGGAAAAAATAATATGGGGCTAGGGCTAGCTATATGTAATGAAATCTGTATAAGAAATGATATAAATTTTGAAATTTATAGTGAAGAAAATAACGGAACAGCAATAACATTAATATTTAAAGGAGTGAATTAAGTGGGAAAGAGAATTAAATTAGGCATATTATTTATATTAATTTGTATGTTACTATTACTTATTAAATCATTATTCACTTCTTATAATGAAAATGTTATATATTCAGACAAAATAATTCCTGAATATAGTAATAATAGTTTACCTAATAATTATGTTTCTAGGGAAGAAGCAATAAATAAAGCATTAGAAGTATTAAAAAATGGCTTTTCGATAACATTAGATAGAGAGAAAATTTATGAGGACATTCAAATATATAAGAAAGATAAAAAAATGGTATGGATGGTAAACCTTGCTAATAAGAGTGAGTCAGAGATTAATCAAAAATATTATTGTGAAATATTAGTAGAAACAGGTGAGATATTAAGTGTAGGAAGATCTTATAATATAGATAATAAATTAAGTGAAAAAGATTATCTAACTATGGATTATAAGATAAGTGATATTAATCTAGATAAATTTAAGGAAATCATCAAACCATTAACTGACGAATTACACATAACAATTAAAGAAGAAAATATTAATATAAGCTATAATCATAGGGGATTAATTTATTTAGAATTATTTGAAGTCAGTGAATCAACAAAGGGTTATTCATTTCTTGTAGATTATGAAAATAATAATATAATTAGTTTTTATAGAGAGGCAGTTTGATGATATGAAGAAAAATATAAAAATACTGGTAGTTGAAGACGATATTGCCATTAGAGATTTAATATCAATAAACTTAGAGATTTATGGATATAATGTTATAACAGCAGAAGATGGAGAAGATGGAAAAGAAAAATTTGATTCTAATGAAATTGATTTAGTTCTCCTTGATGTTATGCTTCCTAAAATAGATGGGTTTGAATTAATTAGTATTATAAAGACCAAGGATATTCCCGTGATTTTTATTACAGCTAAAGATTCAGTAATGGATAGAGTAAAAGGATTAAGATTAGGTGCAGATGATTATCTAGTTAAGCCTTTTGAAAGTATAGAACTTTTGGCAAGAATTGAAGCTGTGTTAAGACGGTATAATAAAAATGATAATAATGACAAAAGTTGTAATATTATTAAGTTTAAGAATATTGAAATAGATATAGATAAAAGACTCATAACTTCAGATGGTAATCAAGTAGATATAACTTTAAAAGAATTTGAATTAATGATACTATTTCTAAATAATTGCAACATTGCATTATCTAGAGATCAAATATTAAACAAAGTATGGGGATATAATTATTATGGAGGAACTAGAACTGTAGATATACATATTCAAAGATTAAGAGATAAGTTAAATTTGAAAGATAATATAAAGACTGTATATAAAGTAGGTTATAGATTTGAAAAGTAAATTTCATCTATATTAAAACTATATAAATAATATTTTACAACTTTGATACAAGTAATATATTATAAAGAAAAATTCCCTTGTTATATTAAAGTACGAAGGGAAGTGATTAGTATGTCTAAATTTAAAAAAAGAAGAATAAGAAGAATAAGAAGAATGATATTATTAGGGATAACTTTTATTTTATCTACGATTATAATCGAAAAGCTTATAAAAATACAAAATATAAATAATGAGCAAATAAATATATCAAAAGGGGAAACTAATTTTGAAAGTAAATCTATAAATAATATTAATAATAATATAAAAAGTATTATATTGGTTAATAAAACTTTTGGCTTAGAAAAAGGATATGAACCTGAAGATTTAGTAGAGATAGAAGTAAAATCTAATAAAGAGATTTTATTAAGAAGAGAAGCAAATAAAAATTTGGAAAGAATGTTTGAAGATGCTAAGAAAGAAGGAATAAATTTATTAGCAGTCTCAGGATATAGATCATATGAATATCAGGAGGATGTTTATAATAATGAAGTTTATAACAATGGAAAAGAGTATGCTGATAAGTATGTAGCCAAGCCAGGATATAGTGAGCATCAAACTGGTCTTGTAGTTGATGTTTTGGCAGTTAACTATACAAAGATGGACGAAAATTTTGAGAATACTAAAGAATGTATGTGGCTCCATAAAAATATTCATAAATACGGATTCATTCTTAGATACTTAAAGGGAAAAGAAAATATTACGGGCTATAATTATGAACCATGGCACATACGTTATGTTGGTACTGAGCATTCACTTAAAATAAAAGAAAAAGATTTAACATTAGAAGAGTATTTAGGTAAAAGTTAATATTACTGATTATTTAAATATATATATAGACAATTAAAATAAAAGAAGGCCTATAGAACTTTGTAGTTATTATAAGGTTTTATAGGCTTATCTAAAGTTATTAATTATTTCTTCATAGTTTCAAGTATATTAAGTAATAAATTCACAGTGATATTATATCCTTTATAGCATATTATGTATTATATGGTTAAGTCTTGACCTTCTGATAAATAGATTATTGTGAAGTTGTGGTGATAGAAATGAGTAAAAATAATTGTAATCCATTTGCAGGTGGAAAAGTACCCCCTTGTAGCGCTTTTTTAGGTAATACTAATCCAATAATTAAAGATGGACAATTAATTTTCACAAATGATAATAGAGTTTTTTATTTTATAAGAACAACATCCAATACCAGCGATTCTAGTAATAATTCTCAACTTGGCACTTCAAATGTACAAACAAATTTACAAATTAGCTTAACTACATTTTTGGTAGGTTTATATATAAATGAAGTACAGCTTGGAAATATTAGTCACTCTAAAAAAAATACAATACATAATGATATGGCGGCAAATGACTTTATTAATAGCACACTTGAAAATAATCCAGAAGTAAATGTTGATTATACACCATCATTAGTAATTGTTGTATCTAATACAAATGCTATTCTTTCAATATATACTAATACAATAAATATTACTCCATTGAACTACTATATATTATTTATATTGAATAGATTAGAGAATCATCCAGGCTTATTTTTTGGAAATAATGCTTATGCAACTGAAGATCCAATAAACTTTAGTTTAGCAGCTTTAGCACTTAGATTTCCTTTTGATTAAATAAAACTTCAAACTATCTTTAAGTATTCTAATTAGTATGACACCAAGAGAATTACCTAGTTCTGAAAAAGCCTTATTTTATTAATATAATTTAAAATTTTAAAATCTCGCTATAATGCAATGAAAAAGATAATGATTATACAGAAATAATTATTAAAACTCCATATATTAAAAATTCCATTTTGAATTCATTGTTACTGTCTAAATAGTACTTAAGGTAAAAGAATATACATAAAGCAAGAACTAGAATTGCTATAAGATATGCTATAATATTAAGAAAAGAAAATATAACTACATTATATGGGGGATAACATGAGTGGAACAATAATAACAGCATTAATTTCATTTGTATGTACTAATGTCGATGATATATTTATACTTATGCTATTTTCTCGAAAATAAATAAAAGTATAAAAGTATATCATATAATTTTGGGACAGTATTTAGGTATATGTGTTTTACTTATAATAAGTATTATAGGAGCTTTAGGGATATCTATAGTTCCACCTAAATATGTAGGGTTGCTTGGATTATTCCCTATATATTTAGGTGTAAATGAATATTTTAAATATAAAAAAGAAAGTAAAAAGAATGAAAGTGAAAATCAGAAAGAAAAGCAAGATACAGATTTAAATAAAATAACAGAAAACTATAATAATAGTATAGCAATAGTTATAAAAAAAGTTATCAATCCGAGTGTTTTTAAAGTAGCTAGTGTGACTTTAGCAAATGGGGGAGATAATATTGGAATATATATACCACTTTTTCAAATATGAATTCAATAGAAATTTTTATAACAATAATAACATTTATTTTTCTTATAGCAATATGGTGCTATATTGCTAAAACTTTATCAGAATATAACTTTATTAAAAAAAATATTGAAAAATATAAGCATATAGTTATACCAATAGTATTTATAGGGTTAGGAATATTTATAATGGTAGAAAGTGACACAATACCATTAATATATAATAAAATATTTTAGTGTAACAAAAAATATAAATTTTACCAAGTTATTTGAAAAGTGAAAAATTAAATACTATTTCTATATTAAAAAGACAAATAAGAAGTTTTAGAGGAGATATTAAAAATGGTACATACAACATTGAAGAAATTATGTGATTATCCTGAATATTTGGAAAAGGCAGCTTGTTGGTTCTCAGAAAAATGGTGTATTTCAGTTGACGCGTACAAAGAAAGTATCCAAGAATGTATTGATTTAAAAATGGGAGTACCACAATGGTATATTGTTTTAGATGATAAAGAAGAAATTATCGCAGGAGCAGGAGTTATAGAAAATGATTTTCATGACAGAAAAGATCTAAAACCTAATTTATGTGCTTTGTTTGTTGAAGAAAAATATCGAAATCAAGGAATAGCAAAGTATATTTTAAATTTTGTCAAAAGAGACTTAGGGAATATAGGTATTAAAAAGCTATATTTAGTAACAGATCATACAAAATTTTATGAAGAATGTGGCTGGGATTTTCTAACGATAGTAAATGGAGATGGTGGAAATCTTCAACGAATGTATATTACTTCTACATCACACTAAGGTTTAATGGTTTAAAATATAAAATAACTAGAAAGGGAATGTAATGTTATGGAAATAAAAATAATAGATCAAGATTTTTCAATATGTAAAGTCGAAGATTTATCACAAATAGATTATTCAAATGAGTTTTGCTTTATTAGTAAGACAGACGAAGAGTTATCAATAGTATGTAGCACAAAATTGATACCAGCAAATGTGATTCAATGTGATAATGGATGGAGGGGATTTAGGATACAAGGTATATTAGATTTTTCTCTTATAGGAATTTTGTCAAAAATATCTACATTATTAGCAGAAAATAAAATTGGAATATTCGCGGTATCAACTTATAATACAGATTATATATTTACTAAGGAAGTAAACTTTGACAAAGCAATAAAAATCCTTAAAAGAAATGGATATATAATAAAAAATTAAGCAAAAGCACTTATTATGCTATTGCTTAATTTTTATTAAAATTCAAATATACATATTAAATAGTGAAAGAAATATATTTATATTTCTTTTAAAATTAGGAAAATAACTTTTTTTATATTTAAAAAGAAATTATAATACCTTATTTCTTAAAAATTATCAGATCACAACTATCTCCTGTTATAGTTATAAAATAAGGTATTTTATTGATTTTTTTTATTATTTTTATTTTGAAAACAAAATAAATTCTAAAGATATCAAGATTATAAGCAACGAGATTAGCATCTGAAAAATAAGCTTTTACTTTTCTATCATTAGCATAATAAGCATAAGGAATTTTTGATAAACCAGCACCATAACCTTTATTACTAATCATATCTACAAAATTAGATAAAATAAGTATATCTCCAACATCTATATTTTCGGAGTCTAAAACTAGAGTTAAGTCACCAATTTTGTTTTTACTTATAATACTAATATCATTAATATCCACAAATTTTTTGAGTGATAAGTCATATATTTTCATAATAATTATATCTACATACCTATGTATGTTCCTCCAAAGACTTATTTATATATAATATATTTAATAAATATAATTTATGAATGAATTATAAAATCGCATTGAAAACTGTAAGTATATGTAATTATTATAGCTTTGAGAGGAGGTAGACAAGATTAAGAGTTAAGTTTTAATTTTGTAACCCAAATAAAAAAATTAAATGATGTAAAAAATAGATAAAGTACTTATAAGGTAATTAAAGAGGAAAACAGAAGTTTGAATATAAAGAAAGTTGTAGATAAGGTAAATTTTTCTAGGAAGTGAGAATAATATAAATCAAGGAATATTAGACGAGAGATTTAAAAATTAAATAATATATAAACGAATTCTTAAGATAGCTTGATTCAAGCTGAGAGAGGAGGCATAAAAGTGACAGTATTTATAAATGAAAAGGAATTAAGTGATAAATTAATTAAATATAGACGTGAATTACATGAAAATCCTGAATTGTCTATGGAGGAGTATGGAACTACTAAACGTATTCGTCGGTGGTTAAAGGAGGAAGATATAGAAATATTAGATTTGCCTTTAGCAACAGGAGTTGTTGCAGAAATAAAGGGGGATTATTCAGGCCCAATTATTGGTTTAAGAAGTGATATTGATGCACTGCCAATTTTAGAAACAACAGGTTTACAATTTTCATCTAAAAATTTTGGTGTAATGCATGCTTGTGGGCATGATTTCCATACTGCATCAATTTTAGGAGCAGCCATTATTATAAAAAATCGTAAATCAGAATTACACGGAACTGTCAGAATTATATTTCAGCCAGCAGAAGAAAATGCAAAAGGTGCTAATATAATTATTAAATCAGGAGCACTTGATAATGTGGAAGCTATATTTGGAATGCATAACAAACCAGATCTCCCAGTAGGTACAATAGGAATAAGATCAGGTCCACTTATGGCAAGTGTAGATAGATTTGAGATAGATGTGGTTGGAGTAGGTGGACATGCTGGAATACCTGAAAAAACTATTGATCCTATCATAGTAGCAAGTCAAATCGTTTCTGGATTACAAACAGTAGTAAACCGTAACTTAAGTCCGTTTAGTAATGTTGTTATCAGTATAACTCGTTTTCAAGCAGGTAATACTTGGAACGTAATACCGGAAAGAGCAGAGCTTGAAGGTACAGTAAGGACATTTCAAGATGATATTCGCCAAATTATTCCCAAATTAATGAAACGAAATGTAGAAGGAATCGCATCAGCCTTTGGAGCAAAGATAGATTTTAGATGGTATTCTTATTTACCTATTGTTAATAATTCAGAGAAGTTTATAAAAGTAGCTACTGAAGCAGCAACAGAATTAGGATATAATGCTGTATTAGCAAATCAAAGCACTGGAGGTGAGGATTTTGCATTATATCAAAATAAAGTTCCAGGATTTTTTGTTTGGATGGGAGTTGGAGGAGAGAAAGATTGGCATCATCCTTCTTATAATTTAAATGAAGATTCATTAATTATTGCTGCTAATTACTTTTCTAACTTAGCAATTAAGGTACTATTAGGTTAATTGTATTAAGTTATATTTAAGAAAGGCTTTTGAATTATATAATTTAAAAGTCTTTCTTATCTGTGTCAAAATATTAAACAATATCTAAGGTGTTAAAAAAACGTTAAGAAAATTATGTCTAAATATAATGAAATAATAATACTAAAATATAATATTAAACCTAAAATTTATACGTTTAGAGTTATTATAGAGAAGAATTAAATCATTTTATGTATTAAATTAGGGGGAGTAGTATGGAATATATTTTAGGATTGATAATATTAATTATGATATTTCTAGGTTACCGGGTTATGAAAAAAATTGATGATTTCTTGGAATTGCCAACTACTTTTCCAAAAGAAAAGAAATATGTGGATTATGGAGGAGTTATACTTGTTTATGGAAAATCAGATTTTGCAGATGGGATTTTAAATATTCTTGAAGAAAATGGTGAGCCATATGTGCACATTAATGATGTAGGCATAATAAATTTTGAAGAATCTTATATATGTTTTTTAGCAGTAGATAGTGATGATTATAAAAATCTCATAATGAGCAGAAATATAGAAATAGGGTCTAATATTAGTAATCAAGTGCTCTTATGTAATGATTTACTTTATCAAAATATATTTTATAGAAATAATGTACCATTTGTTTATGTTAACGATGGTCCGGAAAAAATGATTATGCTTGCTAAGCAAAGAATTAAGGTGACAAAAAATGATTAAAAAATGGATTAACAATTTAAGTTATACACGTATTATTGCATTCAGCTTTCTTTTAGTTATAGTAGTAGGAAGTATTTTTTTATGTTTTCCTTTTTCATCACGAAATAGAGAATGGACTCCATTTATAGATGCATTATTTACTGCAACAAGTGCAACAGGGGTTACTGGTCTTATTGTATATGATACATTTACTTATTGGTCTATATTTGGACAAATAGTTATACTACTTATGATACAAATTGGTGGTATTGGATTAATGACTATAATTAGTATGTTTGCTATTTTTGCTAAAAAGAAAATTGGACTTCATGAAAGAATGATATTAATGCAATCATCAGGAAATATGCGCATTAGTGGTATTGTAAAGCTAGTAAAACGAATTATTATGGGAACAGTTATCTTTGAAGGAGCTGGAGCAGTTATACTTGCAAGTAAGTTTATTCCTAAAATGGGGTTTTGGGAAGGACTTTACAATGGTATATTTCATTCTATATCTGCTTTTTGTAATGCGGGATTTGATCTCATGGGAAAGTACGAAGAATTTTCTTCTTTTACAGGTTATGAAACAGACATGATTGTAAGCATTACAATAGTGATATTAATTATAATAGGTGGAATTGGTTTTTTAGTATGGGATGATATACTAAAAAATAAATATCATTTTAGAGAGTATTCACTCCATTCTAAAATAGTAATTATAACAACAGTAGTATTAATTACCCTAGGAACTGTAGGATATTATTTGTTTGAAGCAAGTACTAATTTAAGAGAATTAACAATACCTGAGAAGATTATTTCTTCATTATTTATGTCAGTTACAACAAGAACAGCTGGATTTAATTCAATGGATCTTACTACATTATCAGAATCAGGAAGTATTTTAACTATGATACTAATGTTTATTGGTGGAAGCCCTGGATCAACTGCTGGTGGTATAAAAACAACAACATTAGCAATAGTAATAATTGCAGCCTTTTCAATGTCAAAAGGGAGAAATGATGTAACTGTCTTCAAGAAGCAACTTGAAGAAAGCCTTATAAAACAAGCTGCTGTCATAACATATGTTTATTTAGCAGGAGTATTAACTGCAACAATGATTATATGCTTTGTAGAAAAAATAAGTGCTTCTACTGTAATGTTTGAAGTAATATCTGCAGCAGCAACAGTAGGACTTTCAAAAGGAATAACACCGTCTCTCGGAGTTTTTTCAAAAATAATATTAATAGTGCTTATGTATGGTGGAAGAATAGGTGGGTTATCATTGTTATTAGTATTTGGAGAAAAAAAGAAGGAAGCTCCATTAAAAAGGCCGCTTGAAAAGGTAATGATAGGTTAATTATATATTTACATATAGATAATGAAATGGAGGATAAAATGAAATCAATACTTGTAATTGGAATGGGAATTTTAGGAAAACATCTTGCAAGTAAAATGCAGGAACTTGGAAATGATGTAATGATTGTTGATAAAAGTGATGAAGTAATTCAAGAATTATCACCAATATTTAAGGACTCCTTTGTTGGAGATTGTACAAAGGAAGGTGTATTGCGATCCTTAGGAGTTAATAATTTTGATTACTGCTTTGTAGCCATTGGTGAAGATTTTTATGCTTCTTTAGAAATTACATCAATATTAAAAGAACTTGGAGCAAAATTTGTTGTATCAAAAGCTAAGAGAGAGCGTCAAACTGAGTTTTTAAAAAAGGTAGGAGCTGATGAGGTTTTTTATCCTGAAAAGGAAATTGCAGAAAAACTTGCAGTAAGATATAATGCTACAAATATCTTTGACTATATAGAACTTACTTCTGAATACTGCATATTAGAAATACCAATAGCACCTAATTGGCTTGGAAAAACTATCGAAAATATTAATGTAAGAGCTACATATAAGGTTAACATTATTGCAATAAAGAATAAAAATTCATTAAATCCAGCACCAGGTGGAAAATATGTGTTTAAAGAAGATGACCATATAGTAGTAATGGGGCTTTCTACTGATGTATTTAGACTTTCTTCGAAAACAGAATAAAGTAATAAAAGGTTGCTGCACAAATTAAAATATTCTAGATGATGAATAGAAGTATAATTGTGCAACAACCTTTTTATTTTTTATCTGTGAATCTATAGCCTATTCCAATTTCAGTAAGTATAAAGCGCGGATGGGAAGTATCATTTTCAATTTTACGGCGTAAATTTGCCATGCAAACACGTATGCTCTTCGAATCACCACTTTCTGAATAGCCCCATACTTCCTTCATAATTTGCCTGTGAGTAACAACCTTTCCACAATTAGAAACTAGTAAAAAAAGCAATTTATATTCAAGTGGTGTAAGGTGAATTTCCTTTTGCCCAAGAAATATTCGTCTTCTTTCGGTATCAACTGTAAGATCATCAAAATGGTAAATACTTTCTGGTTGAATAAAATTCTCTCTAACAATGAAACGTTCCATTACACGAACTCTAGCAAGAAGTTCACCCATAGAAAAAGGTTTTGTAACGTAATCATTAGCGCCAGCATCAAGGGCTGAAATTTTATCATTATCAAATTCTCTAGCAGAAACAACAAGTATAGGTATTTGTGAAACATTTCGTATTTCTTTAATAATCTCATTACCATCCATATCTGGAAGACCAAGGTCAAGCATTATGATATCTGGTGATTGTGTACAAAACGCAAGAATACCATCCTTTCCTGTAGGAGCAGATATTACTTGGTAACCTTTTGCCTTCAAAGCCATGGACATAAAATTAGTAATTTTGGAATCATCTTCTATAATTAAAATAGATTTAGTTTCAATCATATTATAATAAAACTCCTCTCTAAAACTTAAAAATTATTTCTATTCTTTTTCATAAGGTAAAGTAATTTTAAAAGTAGAACCACCATATTCATTATTTGATGCTAAGATAGAACCTTGGTGAGCTATTACGATTGCTTTACATATTGAAAGTCCAAGTCCCACTCCTCTTCCTTTATCAGCAACATGGGTTGGCATGGTTATAAAACCATTGAAAATATCATTAAGTATAGCAGGATCAATACCATAACCGTTATCTGATACTTGAAATACCATAAGTGAATTTTCAGGATAAGCACTAAGCATAATTTGTGAATTATCTCCAGAATGCTTAAAAGCATTATCAATTAGATTTATAATTACTTGCACAAAAAGTTTACCATCAACATTAACAAGAAAAATATCATCAGGTATAGAAATGGAAAGTCTCGTTAAGTCATAAAAGGATGGAAGACGAGAAACAGCCTGATTAATAAGATCATCAACGGATTCATAATTAGTGTTAATGGTAAATTTCCCATCAGTAATTCGTGTCATATCTAATATATTTTGAACAGTCATAATAAGCCATGAAGATTCTTCATTTATATCTGATGCAAGTTTTTGAATTTCTGTATTAGTTAGTGAATTAATATGTTCCATAATAACGTTACTTGCTCCCATTATTCCTGTTAGTGGAGTACGTATATCGTGAGAAATACTTCTTAAAAGAGTACTTTTTAGATGCTCACTTTCCATATCAAGTTTAATTTTTTGGCGCTCAAGATAAATATACTCACGATCAAGAATAAGAGCCATTTGATAAACTATTGTATTTATTATTTTACTAGTATCTTCTGTAAAAGGCTCACAAGATCGAAATATAATAGTTCCAATCTGATTTGAAACTCCTTTTATAGGCATTTCATAATCAAATGAATTGTTAAAATCAGATAGACTATTTGGTGTGTGAAAAAAGTCTTTACAACCTTCAAATTTATTGGAATCAAGTTTAATAACACAAGAAAGCCCAGTTTTTTCATAGATGCATTTTAGTGCATTATTAGCAATATTTTCAGTACCTGCAAGATTTAAAAAACTTTCTGTGATTTCATACATAAACTGGGCAGTACGTTCATTCTGCTTTGCTATTTTAGTCTGGTGTTGAAATTTTGATGACATAATGCCGCATATAAGTGCAGCTATTAGAAAAAATATAATTAAAAGAATATCTTGTTTATTACTTATTGCAAGAGAATATAATGGCTCTGTGAAAAAAAAATTAAACAAATAAACACTAATTATTGCACTAAGAAATCCATAGATATATCCTCTTGTAGCAACAGTAGAAATAAGAACTCCTATTAAGAAAATCATAAGAAGATTCTCTTTATGTACTCCCCAATAGTTTAAAAGTAATGAGGAAGAAGTTGCTATAGTACATATAATAAATACAATCATTATACAAAATATATGGTAATGAAGGTTTTTTATTTGTATAGCTCTATACATATGTCTACCTCCTTTTCTAATAAAGAAAATTATAACATAAGAATTTTCTTTTTTGATAAGAGAAGAATAACTTTAGCACAAATTTAACACCACTTATGATAAATTAAAAATTGTAACAACTTTTTATACATTAAAATATACACTATTATAACTCCTAAATAATATACTCGTAAATGATATAAAATAAAAATTAAAAATAAAGTATATTAAAAATTAAAAAAATATGTTGTATTTAAGCGAAAAAAATGATATATTTTATAAAAATACTTTTAATTTAGTTCTGAGAGACTAAGAAGGGGGATAATCATATGAAAAAAGTATCAGAAAATGAAGTTTTAATGGTTGATGTCAACGAAAAAGTTCCAATGGGGAAGGCGATTCCATTAAGCATACAACATCTATTTGCAATGTTTGGAGCATCTATTTTAGTTCCTATCTTATTTAACATTGATCCAACAACTGTATTATTCTTTAATGGAATAGGCACATTGCTTTATGCCTTTATAACAAAAAGAGGGATACCAGCTTATTTAGGATCAAGTTTTGCTTTTCTAGCACCAACGTTTTTATTATTTAGTGAGGGTTATAATTTTCAAACTGTACAAAGTGGCTTTGTAGTTTCAGGTCTTGTTTTTTCAATAGTAGCAATTATTGTAGGTTATACAGGGACAGGTTGGATTAACAAATTATTTCCACCGGCAGCAATGGGGGCGATAGTTACTATAATAGGACTAGAGCTTGCTAGTACTGCAGCTGATATGGCAGGATTTCCAGTTGGAGGATCAAATTCACCAGAACTTAATACAACTTGGGTTATAGTTTCAATGATTACACTTATAACAGTTATATTGAGTAATGTATTATTAAGAGGATTTTTAAAAGTAATACCTATTTTAATAGGAGTTATTGTTGGTTATATAACAGCTTGCTTTATGGGGCTAGTAGATTTTAATGCTATAAATAATGCAACATTCTTTACAATACCACAAATAAAAATAGCTAAATTCGACATGACAGCTATATTAACTATACTTCCAGCTACATTTGTAGTAATAGCAGAACATATAGGACACTTAAAGGTTACTAGCAGCATAGTAGGTAAAGATTTATCAGAAAATCCAGGACTTCATAGATCATTATTAGGCGATGGATTATCAACTGTAATCTCAGGCATGTTTGGTTCAGTGCCAACTACCACTTATGGCGAAAATATAGGAGTTATGGCCTTAACAAAAGTATATAGTGTATATGTAATATGTGGTGCAGGAATAATTTCAATAATATTGGGATTTTCAGGTAAGCTTTCAGCTATAATAAGTACTATTCCAACTCCAGTAGTAGGTGGTGTAAGTTTATTATTATTTGGAACTATAGCAACATCCGGACTTAGAACCTTTATAGAAGAAAAAATAGATTTTTCAAAATCAAGAAATTTAATTCTTACATCAATCATATTTATGGTAGGATTAAGTGGTATAAAATTAACTATAGGAGTTGTAGAGTTAAAAGGAATGGGACTAGCAACTGTAGTAGGAATCGCTTTAAATTTAGCATTTATAATATTTGATAAATTAGGAATTATGAACGAAGAAGCATAATTAATAGTTATTTATAATAGTAAAAAGTTTATTCTAAAAATGAATATATAAAATTATATAAACTTTTATTATAGAAAAGCATGTTAATTTTTATTAATTAACATGCTTTTTAACGTTTTAGTTAGATTTGTTAGTGAATAGATGTAATTAGCCAAATTATGTAGTAAAATAAAACTAGTATTGGTAAAAATTTATTAAGAAATAGAAGGCGATAATATGAAAATTAAAGGTATTTTATTTACAATACTGTCAGCAATAATATTTGGTTTTACACCTGCTCTAGCAAACATAACATATAAATTAGGGAATAATTCTTTATCTATGACCTTTTTTAGAAATTTACTTGCTATTCCGATTTTATTTTTTATATTAAAACACAAAAAAATTTCTTTAAGAACTGAAAAGAAAGAAGTAAAGAATATATTTATTCTTAGTTTAATAGGCGTTGCTTTAACTACAGCCTTATTATATAGTTCTTACTCATATATTGGAGTAGGAGCAGCTACAACATTGCATTTTATGTATCCAATTTTTGTAGCAGTAACATGCAAATTATTTTTTAAAGAAAGTTTAGGTAAAAGTAAGGTTTTAGCTTTGATAATTTCATTACTTGGTGTATTACTTTTTATGGATATGAAAAATGGTAGTAATATATTAGGAGCATTAATGGCTTTAATATCAGGAATAACTTATGCTTTTTATATAGTATATCTTGAAAAGCAAGAGTTAGTAAAAATAAATCCCTATAAATTATCTTTTTATATAGTTTCTTTTACTTCCGTTGAAATGATAATAGGTAATATTTTGGGTAGATATATAAGATTTAATCTTTCTTTAAAAGTTTATGTTCTAATGATAATTATCTCATTATTAACATCAGTAGTAGCTATTATACTATTTCAGTTAGGTGTATCAATTATAGGGGCTACGTCTGCTGCAATATTTTCCTTATTTGAACCAATCACTAGTATAATTAGTGGATTATTATTATTTAATGAAACTCTAAGCATAAAAAAGGTTTTAGGATGTATAGTTATTTTTATAGCAGTTAGTTATTTGGCATTAGAATCAAAATTAAAAGATCAGAACAATAATGAAATAAATAGCGAATATTTAGACGTATAAAATATATCTTGTGTATTATATTTTTTCTTTAAAAAGAGAGAAGGATATCATATGAGATAATAATAGTATAATTATATAAACTAACTAAAGTAGANATATATCTATAATACTAATAGATGAGTGTACGTAAGTAAAGAATACTAGGTGTGGTCGGC
>NZ_ASRV01000134.1 GCF_000401215.1 Clostridium sartagoforme AAU1
TAAATTTATATTAAAACACTTAAAAGTGGAATATTAAGATCTATTAAATTTAATAGATGAGTGTACGAATAAAGAGAAAATAATTGAATATTAAACTATATAGATTTAATTTTTATAAAACTTATTGTTGACAATAAATAGAAATGATAATAAAATAACAATATAAAATTGAATAAATCTTCAGGGCAGGGTGAAATTCCCTACCGGCGGTAAAGCCCGCGAGCTATTTTAGCATGATTCGGTGAAACTCCGAGGCCGACAGTAAAGTCTGGATGGAAGAAGATAATGTATTTAAGTGATTTTTATTTATAATTACTTTTGTTTGTTATACTGTTATATTAGCTCTGAAATATTTTTATATTTCAGAGCTAATATTATTTTTTATGCAAAATAAAAAGTTTTTATTTATATTGATTATTTATGTTATTGTGTTTTAATGCTCTGGGGATAGATTTACTCAGAGCATTTTTGCTTTATAAATAAAGAGAAGGAGTTAAAAGATGGATGAAAAGTACATGCAATTAGCTATTGAATTAGCTAAGAAAGGAAAAGGTAAGGTTAACCCTAATCCATTAGTTGGAGCTGTTATTGTAAAAAATGGGAAAATAATAGGGCAAGGATATCATAGAAATTATGGTGGAAATCATGCTGAAATAGAAGCCATAAATAATTCAAGTGAAAGTGTTGAGGACTCAACTATATATGTAACATTAGAGCCTTGCTTTCATTATGGTAAAACGCCTCCTTGTGTAGATAAATTAATTTCTTCCAAAGTTTCTAGAGTTGTAATAGGAAGTTTAGATCCAAATCCATTAGTTTCTGGGCAAAGTATTAGAAAATTAAAACACGCTAAAATTGAAGTTAAGATTGGAGTATTAGAAAAAAAATGTTTAAAGCTAAATGAAATTTTTATTAAATATATAAAAACTAAAAAACCTTATGTTGTTTTAAAATCTGCTATTTCTTTAGATGGAAAGATAGCAACTAGAACTGGAGAATCTAAATGGATAACTGGAGAATTATCAAGATTAAAAGTGCACGGACTAAGAAATGAGTTAAGTGGAATTATGGTTGGAATAAATACAGTACTTATGGATGATCCAACTTTAACTTGTAATATTAAAGGTGGAAGAAATCCTATAAGAATTATAGTTGATAGTAATCTTAAAATTCCAATAGATTCTAAAATATTAAAAACCTCAAGCAATTATAAAACAATAATAGCAACTACAGAAAAATCAGATATAAATAAAAGGAATATAATAATAAATCTTGGAGCTGAGGTGTTAATAACAAAATCATTAAATAATAAAGTAGATCTAAATGATTTAATGTTAAAACTAGGAGAAATTGAAATAGATAGCATTCTTTTAGAAGGTGGGGGAGAATTGAATTACTCTGCACTAAAAGCTGGAATAGTCGATAAAGTGATGATATTTGTTGCTCCTAAAATAATAGGTGGAATAGATTCTAAAACTTGTATTGAGGGAGAGGGAATAGACTTATTGAGTAAAGCTTATAAAGTTACTGATTTAAAAGCTAAACTTCTAGATGAAGATATATTACTAACTGGATATATAGGGGGGTGATAATTTGTTTACAGGGATAGTTGAAGAAATAGGTGTTATAAGAGAAATTAAAAAGGGACTTAAATATTGCCAAATAAAAGTACAGGCTAATAAGGCATTAGAAAATACAAATATAGGCGATAGCATTTCTGTAAATGGTGTTTGTTTAACAGTAACAAGTATAATGTCTACTGAGTTTACAGCTGATATTGTTTTAGAATCTTTAAAAAGAAGTAATTTAGGAAGTCTTCAAATAGGATCTAAAGTAAATTTAGAAAGAGCACTAAGTGCAAATGGTAGATTTGGAGGTCATATTGTAAGTGGGCATATTGATTGTATAGGAGAAATAACATCTATAGCTAAAGATGAAGTGGCTACACTCATAGCTGTTAAACCTTTATCTTCTGTTATTAAATATATAGTTGAAAAAGGTTCGGTCGCTATTGATGGAATAAGCCTAACAGTGGCATATGTAGACAATGAAAAGTTTTTACTTTCCATAATACCCCATACAATTAGTGAAACTACTTTAATGGAGAAAAAAGTTGGAAACTTTGTAAACATCGAATGTGACATTGTAGGTAAATATATAGAAAGCTTTATAAGCTTTAATGATAAAGAGATAAAAAAAGAATTTAAAATAAATGAAAATTTCTTGAAAGATAATGGATTCATGTAGGAGGATAATTTCAATGTATAAATTTAATTCAATAAAAGAAGCAATTAATGATATTAAAGAAGGTAAAATAATTATTGTAATTGATGATGAAGGAAGAGAAAATGAAGGCGATTTTTTAATGGCAGCAGAAAAGGTTACTGGTGAATCTATAAATTTTATGGCTACATATGGAAAAGGGTTAATATGTATGCCAATAAAAAGAGATATTGCGGATGAATTAAATATAGAAGGCATGGTTAGCGTAAATACAGATAATCATGAAACAGCCTTTACAGTTTCTGTAGATCATATAGATACTACTACTGGAATTTCTGCTCATGAAAGAGCATTAACAATAAAAAAGTTATTAGATGAAAATAGTATTGCTAATGATTTTAGAAGACCAGGACATATGTTTCCATTAATAGCTAAAGACAATGGTGTTTTAGAAAGACGTGGACATACTGAAGCGGCTGTCGATTTAGCAAGACTAGCTGGGTTAAAAGAGGCTGGTGTAATTTGTGAAATAATAAAAGATGATGGAACTATGGCTAGAACAAATGATTTAATTAAATTTGCAAAGGAACATAATTTGAAGCTTATAACAATTGACGATTTAGTTAAATATAGACAAAAAGAAGAACTACTAATTAAAACTGAAGCAGAAATTAAAATGCCAACTAAATATGGTAATTTTAAAATGTATGGATTTACTGAAAAAGTCTCTGGTAAAGAGCATGTGGCTTTAGTACTTGGAGATATTGAAAATGTTAATTCCATACTAGTTAGAGTACATTCCGAATGTTTAACCGGTGATATATTTGGATCAAAAAGATGTGATTGTGGTGAACAATTAGATTTCGCGTTAAAAAGTATAAAAGAAGAAGGTATTGGAATTTTATTATATATGAGACAAGAAGGAAGAGGTATTGGCTTAATAAATAAGCTTAAAGCATATAAGCTTCAAGAAGAAGGATATGATACTGTAGAGGCTAATTTAAAACTTGGGTTTCACCCAGATTTAAGAAGCTATGATATTGCAGCTTCTATATTAAAATCTTTGAAAGTAAATAATATAAAGCTTATTACTAATAACCCTAAAAAAGTTGAAGGATTAGAAAGTTATGGAATAAAGGTATCAGAAATAGTTCCAGTAATAATAAGACCAAATGCTGAGAATAATTTTTACTTAAAAACTAAAAAAGAAAAAATGAATCATATTTTATAATAATAACTTTGGAGGTATAAAAAATGAAAGTATTTGAAGGAAACTTAGTTGGAAAAGATTTGAGCATTGGAATAGTAGCAGGAAGATTTAATGATTTTATTGTTTCTAAGTTAGTAGATGGAGCATTAGATGGATTAAAAAGACATGGTGTTAATGAAAATGATATTGAACTGACTTTAGTGCCAGGTGCATTTGAAATCCCTTTAATAGCAAAGAAGATGGCAAATAGTAAAAAATATGATGCGATTATTTGTCTAGGAGCAGTTATAAAAGGATCAACACCGCACTTTGACTATGTATGTGCTGAAGTATCAAAAGGAGTTGCATCAGTTTCATTAGATAGTGAAATACCTGTTATATTTGGAGTTTTAACTACTGATTCTATTGAGCAAGCTATTGAAAGAGCAGGAACGAAAGCAGGAAATAAGGGGTATGATGCCGCTATGTCGGCAATTGAAATGGCAAATTTATTAAGATCAATATGAATTTAACCTATTGAAAGCTATCCTAAATAACATTAAAATTATAGTAAGTTTAGTTTGTTTTAAGGAGGACGTTTTGGATAGAAAATTAATAGAAAAGATAATTGGTAAAAAGAGTTATGTTAATTTAAACGATGAAATATATTCTTTAAGAGAAATAACAGGTATTATGAGACAAAACATTCAGAATAACATAACTTTTACAGATGATTTTATTACTAAAATTAATGTTAAAGCTTTAAAATCTAAAATAATAATAGATGAGATAGTTAATGGTATTGAAAATGATTCTTTTATTCCAGGATATGCTAATAGTAAAAGTTATTTATTGAATTACCTAAGAAATTTCAAGAGTAGTCTAGAAGGAATTATTAAGTTTACTAATCATTTTAATTATGATGAATTACTCAAATATACAAATAGTCTTATAGACTTAATATTGCTATTTTGATAATATAAAAATACTTATAATTGAAAATATTATACCTTCTTTTCTTATTAGGCTATCTTATAAGAAAAGAAGGTATTTATTTAAATGATATCTTCAAGGTCTATTATTTCCTGATTTCCAGTATCCATATTTTTGATATTTATAGTCTTATTTATTTCTTCATCTTCACCTAGAAGAATAACATTTGGAATCCCCATTTTGTCAGCATAATTCAATTTTTTCTTTAATTTATCATCTTCAAAATATATTTCTACAGACTTTTTTAGTTGAGACAGTCTTGTATATACTTGGCCACAGTATTTCAACGTATCTCCAATTGGAATAATTAAATACTCAACCTTAGATGGAAGTTTATAATTTTCAATAAATCCTATCTCTTTTAAAACAAAAAATAATCTTGTTAAACCAATTGAAATACCAACTCCGGGCAATATATTAGTAGTGTAATTTTCTGATAAGTTATCATATCTGCCACCAGAGCAAATGGATCCATATTGTTCATTATTAGTTAGCAAAGTTTCAAATACTGTTCCTGTATAATAATCTAAGCCTCTTATGATTTTTAAATTTATTATATACTCACTATCATCTACTCCAAGTATTTCTAAAGTAGTAATAACTTCTTTAAGCTCATTCAAACCCATGATAAATTTTTCATCTTGTATACTTAATGAATTTAATTTTTCTAAAACTTTGTTCTTAGAGCCATTTATACTTATAACTTTGTTTATCATATTTGCTTGTTCTTCATTTACTAATTTATTTAGCTCCTCCTCAAAGGATAATTTCCCAATCTTATCATATTTATCTATTAATATCATAACATCAGCAGGATTTTCTATATTTAATGACTTTAATAAAGCAGATAATATTTTTCTATTACTTATTTGAAATTTATAATTTTTTAATCCTATTGATTGAAAGGCTTTTGATGCTAAATTAATAACTAATGCATCATTTTTTACGCTTAATTTATCTTTGCCTATAATATCAACATCACATTGATAAAATTCTCTATATCGACCCCTTTGATTTCGTTCTCCTCTATAAACCTTACCTATTTGATATCTTTTAAATGGAAATGTTAACTCATTAAAATATTGAGATGTATATCTAGCAAAAGGAACTGTTAAGTCAAATCTTAATGCTAAGTTATTAGATCCTTTTTGGAATGCATAAACTTGCTTTTCTGTCTCTCCAGCACTTTTAGCAAGTAAAACTTCAGCTTTTTCTATAATTGGAGTATCTATAGGTAAACATCCATTCTCTTCATATACTTTTGTAATTTTTTCTACCATATCATTGAATTTTCTTTGTTCTATAGGTAATAATTCCATAAATCCTGGTAAGATACTTGGTTTAATTTTATAGTTGTTCATTTTTAATTTCTCCTTTTATATTTTAAAAATAAGAATTCAAGATTATTATTAGTACATATTTAATCCTAAATCAAAAAGCCATGCAGGCAAATATCCCACATGACTTACAAAAATATGATTGCATTAGCATATCATAGCCTAGAGATACAAGCCCACTTAAAATAGACCTGCACTCTTTTTACAAGAACAAGTCTCTCTAGCAATGATGATGTATTAATTTATATAAATTCTTCAATGCCTTCATATTATTTCCTCCTAAATTTATTATACTAATTATAAACTATTTTGAATTTCCCTTCAACAAAATTTATTAATTAATAAAAGCTTGAAGGTATTAATAATGAGTATTAAAATTAATTTGTTATAAAAAATATAAATTACATATGATGTGAGGGTTAAAATGAAAATACGAAAGCCAGATTATTTTGATAAATTTGAATGTATAGCTGATAAATGTGAAGATACTTGTTGTGCAGGATGGGGAATAGTTATAGATGAGGAAAGTTATAAAAATTATTTATCTGTACAAGGTAAGTTTGGAGAAGAATTAAGAAGTAAAATAGTTAATGAAGATAATGAAAATATATTTGTTTTAAAAGGTGATAGATGTTCCTTTTTAAATGAAGACAATTTATGTGATATATATAGTAACCTAGGGGGGATAGTCTTTGCTATACATGTAGACAATACCCTCGCTATTTAGAAGAATTCGGTAATCTTCGTGAAATGGGAATATCTTTGTCTTGCCCTGAAGCTGCAAGAATAATATTAAGATCATCAAAAAGAGTAATATTTGAATTAAGTGAAAATGATGAAGAAGTTAATAATTATAATGATATAAATCCAACTCTGTATATAAGTCTTATGCAATGCAGAAAAGTAGTGTTTGATATACTGCAAAATAGAAGTTTAGATTTAAATATTAGATGTTCTTTAGCCCTTATTTTTGCAAATGAAATTCAAGAAAAAATAGATTTAAATGATATAAAATCTATTAAAAATATAAAAGATAAGTATTTAGCTGAAGAATTTATTGAAAAAATTATTAAAAATCTTCAGAATTATAAAGGAAAAGAATATAAAAAATATAATAATATGAAAGAAATACTTAATGTATTTAAAGATTTAAAACATATAAAGCCTAATGATATTTTGGGAATAGAAGATGCACTAAGATATTTTTGGCAAAGTGATACGGATAAAGAGATTTACCTAAGTTTTCATGAAAAGTTTGATGAACATTACAAGGAGAAAAACTACCACTTTGAACAAATTTTAGTTTATTATATTTTTAGATATTTTATGAAATCTGTTTTTGATTATGATGTTTTAGCTAAAATAAAATTTGCAGTGATAAGTTATATTATGATAAAAGAATTAGCAGTAGTAAGATTTTTAGAAAATAGAGAATTTAAAGAAGAAGATATGGTAGATATAGCACATACTTATTCAAAGGACATAGAGCATTTAGAAGAAAATATAGAAAATTTGGAAATGGTATTTGAAACCAATAAGGTGTTTAATATCGAAAACTTACTAACTGTAATGTTAAACTTATAAAAAAACAGAAAAGTAAATTAGCAATTAATTATACTATTTTTAATAAATTTTATTCTTATACTAAATATATTGGTTGTAGTAGGTAAATTGTGGTATATTTATAGATAAATATATAAATAACTATTAAGTTACTTTTAGTTTTACATTTTACATTACTCTTGAGAGAATATAATAATAAAAAGGTATTATGGGGATAAAATGATTAATAAGATGAATAAAGCTATTGATTTGTTTAAATCTAAAGCTATGATTAAATTTAAGCAACGAGTATTCAATGGAGAAAAATATAATATAAAGTACGTATTAAATATTGCTTCTGGTTCAGATAATCTAATAATTATTTTTACAGCATGCACTAAAATAGGGCAGCCTGCAAGATACAACTATGTAAGAACTTTAGATAAGTATAAATGCAATAAGCTTTTTATTTTAGATGATTTTGGATTTGATAATAGAGGTGCATATTATTTAGGTAAAAATAAAGATTTTGCTATTCAAAATGATGTTAATTTGTTAATAAATCAAGTAATCCAGAAATTAAATATAAAGAGAAGTATATTTATAGGCTCTAGTAAGGGGGGATATGCAGCAATGTATTTTGGTATAGGCATAAAAGATAGTATTATTATAAGCGGAGCTCCTCAGTACATGCTAGGTGATTATTTAAATTTACCAGGACACCAAAATATATTAAATTATATAATGGGAGATTCAGAAGAATCTTCAGTTGAATATTTGAATAGAGTTATGAAAATAAAAATAGATGAAAATAGAAATAATAATAACTCAGTATATCTTCATTATTCTATAAATGAAGAAACTTATGATAGTGACATAAAACATTTAGTTTATCAGTTAGATAACTTAGGAATTAATACCATTAAAGATATTAAGGAATATATGAATCATTCAGAGTTAACAAAATTCTTTCCGGCATTTATAAGAGAAACTTTGGATAAGCAATTATAATGAATATAGTAGAAAAAAGAAGTGTATTATACTGATAATAAGAAAAATCCTTTATAATTTAAGTATTTATATAATTGCTAATTTATATTAATTGAATTAAGGAGAACTGTTATGGATTTAAAAGAAAAAATAATAGAAGTAAAGAGTTATTTAAGTCAGTATGAAAAATTAAATCAAGCACTTAGCTTAATCTATTGGGATATGAGAACTAATATGCCAAGTAAAGCAGGAGAATCAAGATCAGAGGTTTTAGAGTATTTGTCTGGTGAAAGCTTTAAAATGATTACCAGCCCTAAGATTGGAGAATTTATAAAAGACTTATCACAGAATAAAAGTGAAATGAATCTTCAAGAAAGAAGAATGTTAGAGGAGCTTGAAAGAAATTATAATGAAACCAAAAAAATACCAAAGGATAGATATGTAGCTTTTGTTGGTGTTTGTAGCAATTCAGAATTAGCTTGGGAAAGAGCTAAAAAAGAAAATGATTTTGAAATATTTAAACCTCATTTAGAAAAAGTAGTTGAATTTCAAAAGGAATTTATTAATTATTGGGGATATAAAATAGATAAGTATGATACACTTTTAGATAAATATGAATTAGGACTTACCACTAACAAATTAGATAAGATATTTTCAGAGCTAAAAGATGGAATAATCGAAATTTTAAATAATTTAAAATCAAGCAAGAAAACTATAAAACGTGACTTTTTATTTGGAAATTTTGACACAAAAAAGCAGAAGGATTTATCTTTATTAATTTTGGAAAAAATAGGATTTGATTTGAGTGCTGGGAGATTAGATGAAAGTATCCATCCATTTACAACAAACTTTGGTAATAAGGATGTAAGATTAACTACTAATTATCATGAAGATGAGTTTACTTCAGCTTTGTTTAGTACTATTCATGAAGGTGGACATGGTATTTATGAACAAAATATAAGTGATAATTTAGAAAATACAGGTCTTCAAACAGGATCTTCTATGGCAATACATGAATCTCAATCAAGATTTTATGAAAATATATTAGGCAGAAGTAAAGAGTTTTGTTCATATTTACTACCTATAGCTAAAAAATATTTTGAAGATTTCAAAGCTGTTACTTTAGACGAATTCTATGAAGCGATGAACTATGTTGAGACTTCATTAATTAGGACAGAAGCAGATGAATTAACTTATGGACTTCATATTATAATAAGATATGAAATTGAAAAAGAATTAATTAATGGAAAAATAACAGTAGATGATCTTAAAGGTTTATGGAATAAAAAGTATAAAGAATATTTAGGTGTTGAGCCTAAGAATGATAGTGAAGGAGTACTTCAAGATACTCACTGGTCAGATGGATCCTTTGGATATTTTCCAAGTTATGCTTTGGGTAATTTATATGGAGCGCAAATTTTCCATAAACTTTTAGAGGAGAAACCAGAAGTAATGGATGAAGTGAAAAATGGAAATTTAACTGAAATAACTAACTGGTTGAAAGAAAAAGTACATGTACATGGTGCAGTATATACTCCAAATGAACTTATAGAGAATATAACAGGGGAAGATCTTAATCCAAAATATTTTATAGATTATTTGAAAAACAAATATTATAAAATATATAATATAAAATAGGATTTCATATTATAATAAATAAACTGATGGCTAAAGATAATAATACATCATTAGCCATTAGTTTATTTATACTATACAGTTTCTAGATATGTATTATTATTTTTTTCAATATCATAAACAAATAGTTTCCATTATCTCATTCTTGCATTTTAAAGTAACTTACCTAAAAATTTAAGAATTATTATTTAATTTATCTTGCTTTTTGAATACTTTCAATTAGGTTTCTATCAATAAATTTTAAAACCTCACCATTACTTACTTAAAAAAGTAAGTAAATATTATCTGAATTATTAAATTTTCTTAGCATTAATTCCTAGCTTCCATGAATGAAAATAACGTAAAATGTAATTGGATTATTATATTATCTCATAACTAGATATATAAGTTAAATAAAGTTTAAATTTATTTTCTGGGAAATAATGTAAAATCATTAGTTTATTTTCTTATATATAATTATACATAAATAAAAGAAAATTAAAATTAATATTCATGTAGGTTTTTATATGTTTTCAGTTTATAAAAAATACTTAGGTCTTAAATGTAGCAATTCTATTGAATGATTTATGAAAAGATTCTATTATACAGATAAAGGAGGGGATATTTTATGAAAGAAAAAAGTTTAAAAGCTCATGAAAATTGGAAAGGAAAAATAGAAGTTATAAGTAGATGTCCTGTAAATAACAATGAAGATCTGACAATAGCATACACTCCCGGGGTATCATATCCTTGTTTAGAAATTGAAAAGGATAAAGATGCTTCATATAAATATACAAGGAGATCTAATTTAGTTGGAGTAATTACTGATGGAAGCGCTGTATTAGGGCTTGGAAATATTGGGCCACTAGCAGCAATGCCAGTTATGGAAGGAAAATGTGTATTATTTAAAGAATTTGCAGGTGTTGATGCATTTCCTATTTGTATAAGTGATAATGATGTTGATGTTTTGGTAAATACAATAAAACTTATAGAAGGAAGTTTTGGAGCGATAAATTTAGAGGATATAAGTGCACCTCGTTGTTTTGAAATTGAAGAAAGATTAAATGAAATTTGTGATATACCTGTTTTTCATGATGACCAGCATGGTACTGCCATTGCTGTATTAGCTGCACTTCTAAATGCTATGAAGGTAGTAAGAAAAGATTATAATATGAAGATTATAGTAAATGGAGCAGGAGCTGCAGGGATAGCTATAGCTAATTTAATATACGATGCAGGCTTTAAGAATATTGTAATTTGTGATAGATATGGTATAATCACAAGTAATAATGCAAGTAATAAATATCAAATGGAATGCGCTGTAAAATTTAACAGAAATAAGGATGGATCTCTTGAAGATGCATTAGTAGAAGCGGATGTATTTATAGGAGTTAGTGCTGGAAATATTTTAACAAAGGAAATAGTAATGTCAATGAATGCTGATTCTATAATATTTGCACTAGCAAATCCAATTCCAGAAATAATGCCTGAGGTAGCTAAGGAAGCAAATGTAAAGGTTATTGCTACAGGAAGAAGTGATTATCCTAATCAAATAAATAATCTGTTGGTATTTCCAGGAATAATAAAGGGAGCTTTAAAGGCACGTATTAATAAAATAACTACAAAGATGCAATTAGAAGTTGCTAAAGGAATTGCTAATTGTATAAAAGAAAATGAATTAAATAGTGAAAATATAATTCCAAGTGTATTTGATAAAAGAATCGTTGATTTAGTTTGTGATGTAATTTGTAGTTTTAAAGAATAGGAGTTATTATGGAGAATTTAGCTAAATTATTTAATAAATTAACTAATAGTGAACAAAAGGTATTTACATATATTTATGCTAATCAACAAAAAGTAATAAAAATGAAAATAAATGATTTAGCTAAAGAAACATTTACTTCGAAAACTGTAATTATTAATTTAGCACAAAAGCTAGGGTTTGAAGGCTTTTCAGATTTAAAATATTATTTAAAATCAAATAATAATGGTGAAGATGACATAAAGGTTTTAGAAGATTTGCAATATGGATTAAAACAAAATATTGAAAAAACTTTTGTGGTAATAGAAGCTGATTTGTATAAAAAGGTTTCTAGAGAAGTTATGGAAGCTAAAACTGTTTATGTTTTTGCAAGAGGTACAAGCAAAGCAGCCGGATATTATTTAAATCATCTTTTATTAACCTTAGGAATTAAGTGTATATTTGTTAAAGATTACAACCTATTAACTCTAGTTGGAAATACATTAGAAAGTGATGAATTAGTTATTTTAATTTCATTATCTGGAAATACAGAAAAGATACTGGAGGTAGCTAATATATCTAAAGTTAAAGGTTGCAAAACAATAGGGATTACTTCCTTTGGGAATAATGAATTATCTAAGATAAGTGATTATACTCTTCATTGTGTATCTAGTGATACAGAAACAAAATTTAATGATAGCATATCTAGAATTGGTATGTTTATAGTAATTGAAATGTTAGTAAATTCTATTAAAGAGTTTACTAATAGATAGCTCGCAAAATTGCGAGCTATTTTTTTAGAGAATTATAAGATTTGCTATTTAGATAATTTTTAAGACCTAGGTCATTTCTTATGACCTTAGACTTCACAAAAGAAAAGAGTATCACTTAGACTTATTGAAAGATTTGTTTATACCGATTACAATGAAAATGAAAAGAGCGCTCTTTAAAGAAAAGGTATTCATAAATATATAATTTAATAAATGGAGGAAGGCGAAATGTCAAAAGAATTTAGTCAAAAAATTCAACAGTTTGGTAGAACCTTATTACTACCAATTGCAGTTATGGCTCCAGTAGGAATGATATTAGGTATAACAGGAGCTCTTGTTCAGTCTTATATGATAGCAAGATTCCCATTCCTAGGCAATGAAGTTCTAAATACAATTTTAGTTAATATCAGAACTATAGCAGGTGCTGTCTTTGACAATATTCCACTAATGTTTGCAATGGGTGTTGCTTATGGAATGTCAAAAAAAGATAAGGGAATTTCAGTATTTGCATCAGTTATAGGATATATAATCTTAATAATATCTATGAATGTATGGTTAACTGTAACTGGAAAGTTAGCAGCTCCTGAAGTAATGAGTCAATTTGGACAAATAAAGGTATTAGGAATACAAACCATGAATGTAAACGCTTTGGGAGGTATAGTAACAGGTTTAATTGCAGCTTGGGCAACAGATAAATTTTATAAACTTGAATTACCAATTGCTTTTGCATTTTTCTCTGGTAAAAAATCAGTTCCAATAATAACAATGGGAATTATGACTGTAATCGGACTAACAATACCATTCATATGGGAGGCTTTAGTTGCTTTACTTACTAAATTGTCAGTAGTTTTTTTAAGCCCAGTAGGACCATTCTTTACAGCAGCAGGTGAAAGGCTATTTATTCCTTTTGGATTACATCATCTTTGGAATGCTCTATTTAGATTTACTGAAGCTGGTGGTTCATATGTTATAAATGGAGAAACTTTTGTAGGGGTTGTTCCAACCTTAAATGAAGTTTTATTTAATCAAGGACCAACTAGTGAATATTGGAGTATGATGCCATCATTAACAAGATTTATGGCTCAACAACAAATGTTATGTACTTTATTTGCTTTCCCTGCTATAGGACTTGCAATGTACAAAACAGCATATAAAGAAAATAAAAAGTTAGTTAAATCTTTAATGATTACTTGTATATTAACAGCACTTTTAGGTAATGTTACAGAACCACTAGAATTTTCATTTGTATTTATTGCACCATTATTATATGTAGCTTATGCATGTATAATAGGCGTTGGAGCAGTAGTATTATCATTAGCTAATGTAGCAATTGGATATATAAGAGGTACAATTTTCGATTTTGCAATATTTGGATTACTTTATGAAAATACTCATTGGATTAGCTTTATATTGATAGGATTAATTTTAGCAGTTGTAGTTTATTTTGTATTCAAATGGGCAATATTAAAATTTGATTTAAAAACCCCAGGAAGAGAAGATTCTCCATCAGCAGACAATACTCTTATAAAAGAAAAGAGATATGATGAAATAGCTAAGATAGTTATAAAAGCCTTAGGTGGAAAATCAAATATAAAAAATGTAGATAATTGTATAACTCGTTTGAGAATAGATTTAGGTGAAGTTAATATAGTAGATCAAAAACTTTTAGAGACATCAGGATGTACAGGAATATTCTTCCCAGCATCTAAACATATTCATATTGTTTATGGACCTTTAGTAGAGTTTGTTAGAAATGCAGTAGATGACGAATTAAACAATATGTAGTTATAAATTTACTAAAACATTAATATAAATTATAAATACAGCGGAGGGATAGATAATGAGAAGTAGTAATATAATCACAATAACTGGAGCAGGAAGTGCTAGAACTCCAGCCTTGGTAGGAAGCTTAGTAAAATTAAAGGATAGATTTCCATTAAAGAAAATCATCTTTTATGATATAGATAATGAAAGAACGTCTAAAATGGAAGACTATATTAGATTAGTATTAAAAGCTTATTGCAGTGAAACAGAAGTTATTTTCACAACTGATCCAGATGTAGCATATGAAAAACAGATTTTGTATTTTGTCAAATGCGTGTTGGGAAAAACGAAATGAGAAGTTTTGATGAAAAAATTCCACTAAAATATGGACTAGTAGGACAAGAAACTTGTGGACCAGGAGGATTTGCTTATGGAATGAGATCTCTTGGCGCAATGGTAGAAATGGTTAACCAAGTTCGTAAACATTCAAAGGATACATGGATACTAAATTATACAAATCCTGCTGCAATAGTTGCATTAGGGCTTGATAAAGTATTTCCAGATGATAAAAGAATTTTAAATTTGTGTGATCAACCATATTCTCTTATGAGATCTTATTCAAAAATATTAGGAGTTGAGCAAAAAAATTTAAGAGCTACTTATTTTGGACTAAATCATTTTGGATGGTTTACAGAGCTTAAAGATACAGAGGGAAAAGACTATTTTGATGAATTAAGAACATATTTAAGGGATTATGATTTTAAGCCTTATAATGCAGAGCAGCGTTCTAAATCTTGGCTTGATACGTACTTAAGAGTAAATAAATATATGAACTTCTTTGATGAATATATTCCAACAACATATCTTCAATATTATTTCTTTGCAGAAGAAATAGTAGCTGAAAGTGATCCTAATTACACAAGAGCAGATGAAGCAAAGGATTCAAGAGAAAAAGAAGTTTGGGATATATGCTCTAAGGCCACTAATACTGATTCAATTGAAGATATAGAAATAATTACAAATAGTGTATTTGGAGACTTGATGGTTGAACTTGCTGAATCAATAGCTTATGATCTTCATAATGAGTTTATTCTTATGAGTAGAAATAATGATATTATAACTAACTTTAGTAAAGATGCTATTGTTGAAGTTTCAGGAACTGTTGGAAAAGATGGAGCTAATCCTTATAAATATGGAGAAATTAAACCATTTTATAAAGGTTTAATGGAAGCGCAACATGCGTATGAACTTCTTACAGTTGAAGCTTTCTTAGAAAAAAATTATACTAAAGCATTACAAGCATTAACTTTAAATAGAACTATTGTAAATCCAGAAAAGGCAAAAGCTGTATTAGATGATTTAATGGAAAAAAATAAAGATTACTGGTATTTAACTTAAAAATAATTAAAGTCCTCTAAAATTTTAGAGGACTTTAATTATTTTATTTTATTAATTGATTAAAAATCATAATTCTATGTCAATACTGATAATAAGTAAAGATGTAGGAGGGGTTAAGTATGAAGTCTAATAAAAAATTATTAACTATAATATTTATAGTAATAATATTTTTATTAAGTGCTAAAATAAGTGCTTATGCAAATACATCAAATAATTTTGAATCTATGGGATTAAATAGTGAAAATTTTATTGAGTATATAAATAATTTAAGTATTGATAAAGAAGATATTGAAAATATAATTGATAAGGGAAAAGATTTAGCAGAAGATGTTAAAGATAAAACTAGTATAAAAGAGTTTTCTTTGGCTGAAATTCTAGGGATATACAAAGATGCAACTTATATAGCAAATAACTTAAATTTAAATATAGATTTTAGTTTTAAAGACGGCAATTTTATTCTTAAAGAAAAAGAAAATAATGATACAATTTTTGAGGGTAATATAAATGAATTAGGAAAATACTTCGATTTTTATAAAAATAATTTAGATTTACTGGCTAAAGAAGTTTTGGGTAGTATTGATAATAAAGAGATTATAGAAAATATTGAAGAAGTTGCTGAAGATGAACTTGGAATTTTAAAAGAAACTTCAAATAATAATGAAATAATAAGTAATAAAATTATAGATAATAAAGA
>NZ_ASRV01000135.1 GCF_000401215.1 Clostridium sartagoforme AAU1
CTTTAAATGATACAAAAAATGAATCAGAAAATAATAGTTTAACTGCATCTAAAGAAAAGATTGTTGTAGAAAATAATAAAAGAAAATCAGAAATAATATTTTCTATATTTATTTTATCAGGAGCATTTTTCACAATTGCAATTTCCTATATTAAATTTAAAAAATAACTTAAAACTATATAAGGGGGCAAAGTTTTGCCTTCTTTTTTAATTTTCAAATAAACACACATAAAATTCAATTAACAATTAACAATTAACAATTATTTATATAGATTATTAATTAAAACATATATATAATAAAATAAAGAATTTACTTATTTATAATATAGTAAACTAGAGGTGGTTAAATGGATAACTATAATTTTATAAATGATTTATTTGAAAAAATAAATGAAGAAAATAATAAGATAATTCCAGCTAATATAATGTTAATTGGTAAAACAGGAGTAGGAAAGAGTACTCTAATAAATAATATATTTAGAGAAAATTTAGCTAAAACAGGAGTAGGACGACCAGTTACTGAACATCTTAAAAAGATAACTAAAGAAGGAGTCCCTTTAAATTTATATGATAGCAGAGGCTTAGAATTAGATAAACAGATTCAAGATAAAGTAAGAAATGATATCGATAATGAAATAGATAGAATACATAGAAATAAGGATATTAACTCCGAAGATTTAATACATGTTGTTTGGTATTGTATTAATTCGGCCTCAAATAGAATAGAAAGTTTTGAAATTGAATGGATAAAAAACTTATCACAAAAGGTACCCGTTATTATTGTATTAACTCAAAGTTTTACTGATAGTTCTACAGAACTTGAAAAGTATATAGATAATATGAACTTAAATATTAGAGGAATTCAAAGAATTCTTGCAGAGCCAATAAAATTTGGAAACATAGAAATACCAAGATTTGGACTTAGTGAACTAGTAGAAAAAACTTATCAAATTTTACCACAAGGAATAAGAAGGGCTTTTAACAATGCCCAGAAGGTAGATTTAAAAAGAAAAGTAGATGCTGCTACCAAATGGGCTTTAGGGTATATTGGAACCTCCTTTGGGGTTGGTTTCTCGCCTATTCCTTTTTCAGATTCAGCAATTCTTATACCCGCTCAAGTAGGAATGCTTGCACATATTACAACTATTTTTGGTGTTAAAGTAGATAAAGATTTATTAATAGCAATAGCTTCAGGTGTAGGAGGTATTGCAGGAGTAACTGTAGCAGGAAAAACAATAGTTAGTAATCTTTTGAAATTCATACCAGTTGCAGGTACTATTATTGGAGGTGCAATAAGTGGTACAACAGCTAGTGCATTAACAACGGCCTTAGCTTTTTCTTATATTGAGGTAATGAAGAGAGTAGCTTCTAATCAATATGAAGGTAAAACAACTGAAGGTGAAGAAATATCACAAATGATGTATGAAGAATTAAAAAAGCATTTTAATAAAAATTAATTAAAATGCTTTTTGACCTAAATAATATATTAATGCAAGAGCAATAGACATAAATAATAATACTGTAAGCTTTTTTAAATTTAATTCATGACTTACAATCATTAAGAATATTTCAAATATACAGACTAATATAATTCCTATTAAGGATAATTCTAATGCTAAAATAAAAAATATGAAATAATAACCTATAAATTTAAAAAAAGAAGCAAAGACTAGTACAAAAATACTAATTAAAACAAGTATAACTAGTGGAGATAATTTATACTTTAGTGACTTTTTATTTTTAAAAGTCCAAAACTCATAGATTAAAAATAATATTATCACCGACTGC
>NZ_ASRV01000136.1 GCF_000401215.1 Clostridium sartagoforme AAU1
CATAAAGTTAGATATATTTTATTGTAAATAATACATATTATATCATATCAATATTTAACTAGGTAGTATGAAATTTAATAAAATATAAATTTCAATTAATAAAAAATTGTATACAATTTTTAACTGTAAAGAGAAAAAAGGGGTGTACTCACCCCTGATAAATCTTATTTATTAGTTATTTTAAAGTAATTTCCTTCAATAATAAAGTCTGCTATTTTAAATGTATCTTTTAAATGCTTTTCTTCATTTGCATCTTTTGGAGTTCCAATAATATCTCCATTATTTAGTATTGTTGTATTTCTATTTGTATTAACTAATACTCTTCCCATAGATGTATTATCAAATTCATCTCTCTTAACACCTAAAAGATAAGATATTGTTGGTAAGAAATCCACTTGTCCCCCAGCATTAGATATAGTAGAAGCTTTTAAATCTTTATTATAAATTATATATGGTATTTTCTTGTGATTTTCTTGCCACCAATCTTCATTTAATGGTGCATCTTTAATTTCTTCTTCATAAAATTTATGAACGCCACAATGATCACCATAAATCATTAATACAGTATTATCTAATTGACCATTTTTGTCTAGTTCTTCTATAAACAATCTTATTGCTTCATCTGTATATCTTACACTTTGAAAGTAAGCACCTAACATATTTTCATCTAATTCTTTAGGAATATCTAATAATTTCTTTTCTTCAGGTATTTCAAAAGGTCCATGGCTTGTTAATGTTACTACAAAAGCATAAAAAGGATCTTGCTCTAATTTTAGTTTATCAGCTACTTGCTTTAAGTAAGATTCATCAGATAATCCAAGACCAATAATTTCATCTACATTAAATTTATTTATATCCCATAATTTATCAACTCCAAAGGATTTATGGGGTTCTGCCCAGTTCCAGCTTCCAGGTAGTTCCGCATGAGTTGAAATTGTAGTATATCCCTTATTCTTTAATATATTTTGCATACTATTATATGAAGTCCAAGGATATGCTGGAAATGTGCTAGTTTCTCTTATAGGAAAAATAGAAGTATTCACCATTAAATCTGCATCTGAACTAGTTCCTGAGTTATTTTGTTCATAAATATTATCAAAGTATAGACTATTTGAAAGTAATTTATTTAATGTAGGGGTTATTTCTTGTCCATAAATCTTTTTATTTATTACAAAGTTTTCTAATGATTCAACTTGTATTGCAACTAAATTTTTGCCTTTAAGTATTCCAAAGTATTCGTTGTCTGAAATCTCTTCTTTGTTATTACTAATCCATTCTTTTACATCATTAATATCGGAATCTGATAGTTTTTCATTTCTTCCAGTAAAATAAACTAAATCAAATCCATGATAACCTAAAGGACTCATATCGCTAAATGTTTGGAAAGGTGCCCATGACAGTCTAAATAATGATTTTCCCTGAACGGTACCTTTTATATCTATTTTATAATGTGATATAAAAATAAAAGCTCCACTTAATAAAAATACTGTAACTGCCTTTATAATTCTTAAAGATAATTTAGAATTGTCTTTATAATTTATTAATTTACCAAATTTAAATAGTATAAAGAATATTATAAAATCTACAAAAAATAATAAATCTACGATTTTAAAGTTCAATAAACTCTTATTTGTTGGATTAAAAATTTCAGTATGAAGTAAATGTCGTATTGATAAAAATGTTCCATTATTTCTGTAATACCATATATCAGCAACAAATAAAATGGTAATAATTAAATCAATTATTAAAGCTGCTTTAATTTTTCCTTTATACTTAAATAAGTATAAAATACTTAATATTAAGGTAATTATAAGTAAATGTGCATAAAGAGCCGGAACTCCAAAATACATAGTTGAAAGACTTATTCTAGATGAATTAGTGCTTCTAAGCATTGATAATAATAGCATTGATTTTAATTGTATTATTACAACCATAAGTAAGAATAACCAATTATTTAATACTCTCTTTTTAAAAAATTCTTTCATATGCTAACCTCCGAAATATATAGTTCTCATTCAATTAATTTTATCTTAAATAAATAATTATGGCTATATAAATAAATGTTTGTAAAAGAAAAATAATATTTATATTTAATTTATGGAAATTTAGTATTTATATTATTAGATGAATAACTTTAAATATAAGTGGAATTTTAATATTATTAGTAAAAATTATAATTTCCATTTAAACATTATAATACACTAAAAATCAGATACTACATTTAATAAAACTTTAGTGGAATTTGTAGAAAAATATGCTAGAATATACAATGGGCTTTATAAACAATATATTAATATATTTTATTTAGGAGGAGTTATTATGTCAGGAAAAAATAAACTTTCTCATGAAGCTTATGGTGGAGTAAACGGGGAAAAATATACACCTTACGTTTCTGTTAAAGATGCCTTACCAGAATTAACTATTATGTCTATATTAGTTGGATGTATATTTGCAGCTATATTTGCAGCAGCAAATGTATATTTAGCTTTAAAAGTAGGGATGACTATTGCAGCTATTATACCTACTTCAATTCTAGGAACGGCATTATTATATGCTTTAGGTAGAAAAAGCATTTTAGAATCAAACATGGTTGCAGGAATAGCAGGTATTGGGGAATCTTTAGCTGGTGGAATAGTTTTTACACTACCGGCTGTAGTAATATGGAATGAAAAACTTTCACTTTTGCAAATAGTTACTATTACAATATTAGGAGGAATATTAGGTGTTTTATTTGTTATTCCTCTAAGAAAATATTTAATGGTTGAAGAACACGGAAAATTATCATTCCCAGAAAGTATGGCCGCATCTGAGGTACTTGTAAATTCAAGTGCAGGTGGTAGTGGACTTAAAAGCGTTATGACAGGTTTAACTGGTGGTGGAATATTTAAGTTTTTATCAGGTGGTTTGTTATTATGGTCAGAAAGTCCTACTTGGATGATAAATTTATCTCAAAATGGCAAATCAATATTTCAAAGTATGTTTGGGATTGATGCATTAGCGTCACTTTTAGGAGTTGGATTTATAGTTGGAATAGAAGCTGCTCTATATATGTTTGCAGGTGGAGCTATAGCATATTATGGGCTTATACCATTAATAAAATTTTTCGGAGAAGGAGCAGCTACTGCTGTTTTTCCAGCAACTATTCCAATAGCAGAAATGACTGCAAGCGCTATTAGAGGTGAATATATAAGATATATAGGAGCAGGGGCTGTTGCAGCGGGAGGATTTATAAGCCTTGGGAAATCAATTCCTGTAATAATTAGATCAATGAAGGCTGCTTTTTCAGGAATGAAATCAGCGGGTGAAGAAGTAAAGAGAACTGATAAGGATTTACCAATGACTTGGGTTATTGGAGGAGCTGTTTTAGTATTTTTATTAACTTGGTTACTACCAATTACTAAGATACATCCAGTTGGAGCCTTACTATCAGTATTATTTTCATTTTTATTTGCTGTAGTATCTGCTAGAATATGTGGACTTATAGGAGCATCCAATAATCCTGTATCTGGTATGACAATAGCTACCTTATTATTTATAACATCAATATTAAAAGCGGTAGGTGTAGTTGGTAATAAAGGAATGATAATGGCTTTACTTGCTGGTGCTATAGCTTGTGTTGCAACTGCTGTAGCAGGAGGAACTTCTCAAGCCCTAAAAACTACATTTATTTTGGGAGGAACTCCTAAAAATATTGAAATTGGACTAATACTTGGATTAATAGCTTCAGCAGTTGCTGGTGGAGCTGCTATGTTATTATTAATCAATATCTACGGGATAGGTGGAGAAACTGGTCTGGCTGCACCACAAGCAACTCTTATGTCAATGGTAGTTAAAGGTGTTATGGATGCTCAATTACCTTGGACATTAGTATTAGTAGGAGCTGCTTTAGGTATTGCCATTGAGTTATTAGGTTTACCTGTATTACCTGTTGCATTAGGAATATATTTACCAATAAACTTAAGTGTTGGTATTTTAGCTGGTGGTATAGTTAGAGTTGTAATAGATAAGAAATTTAAACATAATGATAATCTAAGAAAAGATAAAGTTGAAAAAGGTATATTAATTTCATCAGGGTTAGTTGCTGGAGATGCACTAGTTGGTATTTTAGTCGCTGGATTAACAGCAGGTGGTGTTGCAGAAGCTGTTGGTATAGGACCTAGATTATTACCTACTATAGCTGAAAGTAAAGAATTTGCTTTAGTTATGTTCTTAATATTAACTTATTTGTTATATAGATATATTCTAAGTGGCAAAAAAAATGAAGCTAATTAAATGATGGTGAATTAACATGACTAAAAATAACAAACAAGAAAATTTTCTTCTATATATACCTGAAAAAAAGCATTCTACATTTGAAGAAAAGAGCAATAAGATTTATTTGGTTTTTCATCATGATAAATTAATAGAAAAACTTCTTCAAAAACTATTTAAAAAACCTGCTATTACAGATATAGAGCTAGATGAACTAGGTAGCGAAGTTTGGAGATTAATTGATGGTAAAAGAAATGTTCTTCAAATAATTGAAGAAATGAAGGAAAAGTTTGGAGAAAAGTGTGAACCGATTAATGAAAGATTAATCTTATTTATTAGATACTTAAATAGAAGAAATTGGATAAGATTTAAAGAAAATATTTAGTAAAAAGAGCTAGAAGAAAATAATTCTAGCTCTTTTAAAGTTTTTATTGTCACAAAATGATTTGTATTATATAATAGTTACAATAATTAAATAATATCTTATTAAGAGCGGTGGAGGGACTGGCCCTAAGAAACCCAGCAACCTACTATAGTATTTTTTACTTGGTGTGGTGCTAATTCCAACAGATAATCTGAAAAATAAGAGTATATTGTACAATTAAATAATTTTGTATATAAGAATTCTTTCTTTTTTGGGAGGAATTCTTTTTTTATTTTAAAAGGGGGCTATTAAATGACACAAAAAAATTATAATTTAGAATTTGAAACTATATCAGTAAGAGGAGCAAGTGGTGGGGATAAAACTACTGGGGCAATTAGTTATCCTATATACCAAAGTGCTACTTTTAAACATCCAGAATTAAATAAAAGTACTGGATATGACTATTCAAGAACAAGTAATCCTACAAGAGAAGAAGTTGAAAAAACCTTAAATTTATTAGAAGGTGGCTTAGGTGCATTAGCATTTTCTACTGGAGTTGCAGCAATTACAGCCTGTATTCATTTATTTAAACCTGGAGATCATATTATAATTTCAGAAGATTTATATGGTGGAACTTTTAGATTATTCAATGATATTTATAGCATATATGGTATAAAATCATCCTTTATAGATACTTCAGATATAAATAAAGTAAAAAATGAAATACTAGAAAATACTAAATGTATTTTTATAGAAACACCATCTAACCCATTAATGAGAGTTAGTGATATATCATTAATTAGTAATATTTGTAAAAATAAAAATTTGATACTAATTGTAGACAATACATTTTTAACTCCATATTTTCAAAAGCCGCTTTTATTAGGTGCTGACATTGTAGTTCATAGCGGAACAAAATTCTTAGGTGGGCATAATGATGTTTTAGCTGGATTTATTGTTTCAAATAATGAAAATATATTAAAAAAGTTAAAAGTAATTCAAAACTCAACAGGAGCAACTTTATCATCTTTTGATTCCTGGTTAATTTTAAGAGGGTTAAAGACATTACACATTAGATTAGAAAAATCACAAGAAAATGCAATTGTCTTAGCAAATTATCTCAAAGGAAATAAAAATATAGAAAAAGTATATTATGTAGGTCTTGAAGATCATATAGGATATAAAGTAAACTCTCTGCAATCTACTGGATTTGGATCAATGATTTCTTTTAGGGTAAAGAATAAAGATATAATATCTAAAATACTAAAAGAATTAAAGGTTATAGCTTTTGCAGAAAGCTTAGGAGGAGTTGAAACATTAATTACTTATCCTCATACTCAAACCCACTCTGAAATTCCCAAAGGTTTAAAAGATAAATTAGGAGTAGATGAAAACCTGCTTAGGATTTCAGTTGGTATAGAAAATATAAATGATTTAATAAAAGATTTAGAAAGAGTATTGGAGGATTAAAAATGAAATTTGGTACTAAACTATTACATGGAGGAAATAGCATAGAAAAAGAAACTGGAGCAGTAACATTACCGATATACCAAAGTTCTACCTTTCATCAATTTGACATAGATAATTTTGGAGAATATGACTATGCTAGGTCAGGTAATCCAACAAGAAATTTATTAGAAAGGGATTTTGCTAAATTAGAAGGTGGTAATTATGCTTTTGCATTTTCATCTGGAATAGCTGCAATATGCTCAGTAATTAGTATATTTTCAGCTGGAGATCACTTAGTAGTGGCTTCAGATGTTTATGGAGGAACATATAGAGCCATAACAAAATTATTTAATAAATTTAATATAGAATTTACCTTTGTAGATGCATCTAATATAAAAGAAATAGAAAATGTAATAAAAAGTAATACTAAGGCTATATACTTAGAAACACCTTCTAATCCATTATTAAAAATAACAGATTTAAATTGTGTAATAAGTATAGCAAAGAAAAATAAAATAATAACAATTGTAGATAATACCTTTATGTCACCATACCTTCAAAGACCTTTAGAACTTGGAGCAGATATAGTTGTTCACAGTGCTACAAAATTTATTGGTGGACATAGTGATGTTATTGCAGGTTTTGCAGTAACAAAGGATAAAAATATTGCAGATGAAATATATAAAATACAAAATAGTTTTGGAGCAATATTATCACCACAAGATTGTTATTTAATATCTAGAGGCTTAAAAACATTAAAAGTTAGAATGGAAGAATCTCAAAAAAATGCTTTAACTCTTGCTAATTGGTTAAATAATCAAGATATCGTGGAAGAGGTGTATTATCCAGGGCTAGAAGACCATAGAGATAAGGAAATTCATGATAAACAATCCTTTGGACCAGGTGCAGTATTATCTTTTAAGTTTAAAACCTTAGAACAAACTAAGTATTTTTTAAATAATGTAGAAAATGTAGTTGTAGCTGTAAGCTTAGGAGCTGTAGAAACTATTGTATCTTATCCTGCAAAGATGAGTCATGCTGCAATACCTAAAGAAAATCGCGAAAAAATGGGAGTAACTGATACATTAATAAGAGTATCCTTAGGAATAGAGGATATAGAAGATTTAATTGAAGGGTTTAAAAAAGGGTTTAGAAATTAAATTTATTAATAATAGCAATATAATAAAAATTAAATATAATATAGTATCAGTAATTAAATAGGAGTTTTATTA
>NZ_ASRV01000137.1 GCF_000401215.1 Clostridium sartagoforme AAU1
CTAACAAAAATACTCAACGTAAATTAACTTTCGTTATAGCTATAACTATTTATAACGTAAGTTTAGTAACGTAATATTAGTATCTAAGTTAAATTAAAGTAGGTTAGTTTTATTATGGAAAGTCCCTAAATTAACGCCTTTAATGATATTTATATTTTGTTCCGCTATAAACGATAATTTAAACTATATTGATTATTTATATACTAGATATGGAAAAAAGTTAGATAACATAAATAACAACAAAAAGTTAATTAAAATAAATAAAAATATAAAAGAAGTTTCTAAAGATTTATTGAAATAAATCTTTAAAGTGTCTTAAGGAAATATAAATCCTTAAGACATTTTTATAATCAAGTGTTTAGTATATATAGTAAAGTTTATATAAAATAGCAATTTTGTTATATTTTTTGATGTTATAATACAAGAATTAGAGACATTTTTATTTTATAATAAATTTGTAGATATAAAAAATATAGCTATTAGGAATGGAGGGAATTTAATGTTTGGTAAGTTACTAAGCTATGAAGTAAATGATAAAGAAATCAAAATACAATATGAAAAAATTGAAGCTACTATAACAGTTATTAATGATGAAGTTATTAATTTTTTTGTTCCACTTCATAGAAAAGAAAGAAATTCAAAGGCAGTTGAAAATTTAAATTTAAGAAATTCTAATTTTTCAGTAGAAAAAAATGAAAACACTTTAAACATAGCAACAGAAAAGCTTAAGATTGTTATTAATGATGATTTTAAAATTGATATTTATGATAAAAATGAAAAGGTTTTATGTAGAGACTATAGAAGTATTAGACATCCTTTTAAAAGAAGAGGAAATGGTACTGAACTTGCAGCAGAAGAAGGACATGTTTTAAATGGTCATCAAAATTTTAAAGTTTATGTAGCAAAAACAATGGAAGATAATATGTATTTTTATGGACTAGGAGAAAGAACAGGTTCTTTAAATAAAAAAGGATATCATTATAGAAACTGGAATACAGATGATCCAAGTCCTCATGGTGAAACATTTGAACAATTATATAAATCAATACCATTTTTAATATCAATAAAAGATGAAGAGGCATTTGGAATATTTTTTGATAATCATTTTGAAAGTCATTTTGATATGGGAAAAGAAAATTCAGAATATTATTATTTTAGTGCTGTTGGAGGCAATTTAGATTATTACTTCATATATGGTCCAGAAGTAAAAGATGTAGTAAATGAATATACAAATCTTACTGGAAAAACACCTCTTCCTCAATTATGGACACTAGGATATCAACAATGCAGATGGTCTTATGCTCCAAAAGAAAGAGTTATGGAAATAGCAAAATCATTTAGAGAAAGAGGAATTCCTTGTGATACATTATATTTAGATATAGATTATATGGATGATTTTAGAGTGTTTACTTGGGATAATAAAAAGTTTGAAAATCCAAGGGAATTTACTGATGAACTTAAGAATATGGGATTTAAGCTTGTTACAATTATAGATCCTGGTGTTAAAATAGATAAAGAATATAGTATATACGCTGAAGGAATTAAAAATGACTACTTTGCAAAGGATAAAGATGGAATAGTATATAAAAATAGAGTTTGGCCAGGGGATTCAGTTTATCCAGATTTTATGAATCCTAAGGTAAGACAGTGGTGGGCAGAAAATCAAAAAATTATGATTGATTCAGGTGTCTCAGGAATATGGAATGATATGAATGAACCAGCAAGCTTTAATGGACCTTTGCCAGATGATGTTATGTTTAATGATAATGGGTTAGAGGTTACTCACAAAGAAATTCATAATATATATGGACATATGATGAGTAAAGCTACTTATGAAGGAATAAAAGAATATACTAATAAGAGACCTTTTGTAATTACAAGAGCATGTTATGCAGGTACTCAAAAATACTCAACTGTTTGGACTGGAGATAATCAAAGTACATGGGAACACTTAAGAATGTCAATTCCAATGCTTATGACTTTAGGTTTAAGTGGAGTTAGTTTTTGTGGAACAGATGTTGGAGGTTTTGGACACGATTGTACTGGTGAATTATTAAGCAGATGGGTACAAGTTGGAGCATTTACACCACTATTTAGAAATCACTCTGCAATGGGAACTAGGGATCAGGAACCTTGGACATTTGATAAGGAAACAGAAGAAATAAACAAAAAATATATTAAGTTACGTTATAAATTAATTCCATATTTATATGATTTAATGAAAGAGTGTGAAAATACTGGAGCACCAATTATCAGACCTCTTTTATTTAACTATCAAAATGACAAAAACACCTATGAAATAAATGATGAATTCCTTTGTGGAGATAGTATTTTAGTTTCACCTGTAGTTGAACAAGGTATGAAACAAAAGCTTGTATACTTACCAAAGGGAACTAAATGGATAGATTTTTGGACTGGTGAAAATCATAATGGAGGTCAATATATTATAAAAGAAGCTCCTTTAGATACTTGTCCTATATTTGTAAAAGAAGCATCAATTATTCCAATGAGCATAGAGCAAAATTACATTGGTGAAAAATCTAATGATGAATTGATTTTAAATATATATTTAAGTGAAAATGATAGTGAATTTAAATATGTACATTATAATGATGATGGAGAAAGCTTCAATTACAGAAATGGAATATATAATGAATATGAAATAACAATATCTAATAAAGAAAATATTGATATAAAATTCATAATAAATAAAAATGATTATATTAATAAATATTCTAAAGTTAAATTTATAATAAATAACTTAAAAACAAATAAAAATATAACCTTAAATGGTAAAAAAGTTAACTTAGAAAATAATGCTATAGAAATAAATCTTTAATATATAAATGCTAGTAGAACTAAAGATATCTACTAGCATTTATTATGATTTAAATAATTAATTATTTAATAAATTTTACTACCTCTTCAAAAGTTCTTCTTGTTTTAGGTGCAGGATTTTCATTTCTATATCCTAAAGCTAACATACATGATATATTAAAGTGATTTGTATCTAAAATATTTCTATCACTTAATAGCTTAGTAACAGCCTCTGCATTGTATCCACCTATAACACAAGAGTCGACTTTAAGTAATGATGAAGTAGTTAACATTGTACCAAGTGCAATATATGTTTGTTCTCTTGAATAATGGTTTATTTCTTTTTCATCATTCTTAAATCTATTATCATTTACATCCTTTATCATCTTTAATAATAGTTCAGAAACTTCTTTTGGTAAATGTTTATCTTCATTAAATAATTCATTTAAATATTCAGAATCTGCTTTTAAATCATTTGCATTTCTGTTTAGTAATATTACTAAATGGCTACAAGTTGGTATTTGTTTCTTTCCTCCAGGTGCAAAATTTGCTAGTTCATTTTTAAGTTCATCATTACTTATTACTAGGAACTCCCAAGGTTCTATTCCTATTGAACTTGGAGATAATCTACCGCTTTCTAAAATTAATTTTAAATCTTCATCATTTATTTTTTTGTTTGAATCAAAAGATTTACAGGCATACCTATAATTTAAGGCCCTTAAAATTTCATCATTCTTCATATTAAAAACTCCCTTCGAAATTAAAACTATTCTATAAATATTATAATACAATAATTATAATATTTATCAAATCTAATATATGAAATTAATAAAAAACTTAAACATATTACTAGACTATATTTAATTGCTAAATGTTATTTATTAAT
>NZ_ASRV01000138.1 GCF_000401215.1 Clostridium sartagoforme AAU1
TGACATTAAAATAAAAGATATATTATATATTTAAATAGATTGAATACAATTTAATTTTAAACAATATATTTTAAGTGGAGGAATTAAGATGAATTTTTATGATATTAATGCAAAAGATATTAATGGAAAAGAAATAAATATGAGTGATTATAAAGGAAAAGTTGTTTTAGTAGTTAATACTGCAAGTAAATGTGGATTTACACCTCAATATGCTGATTTAGAAATATTGCATAAGGAATATAAGGCTAGTGGTTTAGAAATATTAGGTTTTCCATGTAATCAATTCTTAGAACAAGAACCTGGCAGCAATACTGATGTTAAAACTTTTTGCGAATTAAATTATGGTGTAACATTTAAGTTGTTTGAAAAAATAAATGTAAAGGGAATTTCTGCACATCCTATATTTAAATTCTTATGCAGCCAAAAACCTTTTGAAGGATTTGATTTAAGTAAGCCAAATGGTAAATTACTAAATAGCATATTAAGTGAACAGTTCCCTGAGTCATTATTAGATGATTCTATAAAATGGAACTTTACAAAATTCTTAGTTGATAAAGAAGGTAATGTTGTTGGAAGATTTGAGTCAACTGTAGAACCTCTTGAAATGATAGATGATATAAAGAAATTACTATAATTAATTATTAGGAGGCTTTGTTATGAATTTTTATGATTATTCTGCAAAAATATAGATGGAAAAGAAATAGGTATGGATGCTTTTAAAGATAAGGTAGTTATTGTTGTAAATACAGCAAGTAAATGTGGACTAACCCCTCAATTAAAAGAGTTAGAGGAACTTTATAAAGAATATAAGGATTCAGGTCTAGAAATTTTAGGATTTCCTTGTAACCAATTTTTAAGTCAAGATCCAGGAGAAAATAATGAAATAAAAAATTTCTGCCAACTTAACTATGGGGTAACCTTTAATATGTTTGAAAAAATAGATGTCAATGGAAATAAGGCTCATCCTATATATAAATACTTAAAGGAACAAGAAAAAGGAATTCTAACTAATGAAATAAAATGGAATTTCACAAAATTTTTAATTGATAGAGATGGACATGTGGTAAAAAGATATTCTCCAACAACAACTCCTTTAAAACTTAAGGCTGATATTGAAAATCTTTTGAGTAAATAGACTACATCTATATATTAAAGGTTGACATAAAATACTCAACAAGGTAAGATAATTTTAAATATTAACTTTTATGTAGGTGAATTATATGACAAATTACAATCATCTAAAATTAGATAATCAAATATGTTTTTCTTTATATGCAGCATCAAGAGAAATAATAAAATTATATAAGCCATTACTAGATGAATTTAATCTTACGTACACACAATATATAGCAATGCTGGTATTGTGGGAAGAAAAAAAAGCTACTGTAAAACATCTTGGTAATAGGCTACACTTAGACTCTGGAACCCTAACTCCGCTATTAAAAAAACTTGAAGGAATGGATCTTATAAAAAGATACAGAGATGAAAAAGATGATAGGGTAGTAATAGCTGAATTAACGGAAAAGGGTGAGGAACTTCAAAAAAAAGCTCAAGATGTTCCAAGCAAAATGATGTGTAATATGAATATTTCAATGGAAAAAGCTATTGAATTAAAAAGAAATTTAGATGAGTTATTAAAAACTTTAGAATAATGTAAAAAAGGGTGTTTTATTAAACACTCTTTTTTACATTACTATATTAATAACATAGTAGTAAATATATATGAATTGTGAAGTGATTTATTTAGTTTACAGTTGTTACCGTGTACCTACAAAATAAGAGCAACTGCGAATTGTACCTTGAGAACTATGAATTAGAAATTTTGCTTTGCAAAATATTACATACAAATAATTATCAATTGAAAAATATAATGTTGTAAAATATAAAAAAAACTATATAATAATCTTTAAATGGCATAATAGTCATTTATTAAAAAGTGGAGTGATTTTATATGGAAGAAAGATTACAAAAATATATGGCAAGATGTGGAATTGCATCTAGAAGAAAATGTGAACAAATAATATTAGAAGGTAAAGTTAAAGTAAATGATAAAATTGTAAATGAGTTAGGTGTTAAAATAAATCCTGAAAATGACGAAGTATTTTATAATGGAAAGAGGATTCTTCCAGAAGAAAATAAATTATATATAATGTTAAATAAACCAGAGGGCTACATAACTTCTGTAAAGGATGAGAAGGGCAGAAAAACCATATTAGACATAATAAAGGTTAATGAAAGAATATATCCCATTGGAAGACTTGATTATGATAGTTCAGGGTTACTTTTGTTAACTAATGATGGAGAGATATATAATAAAATAATACATCCAAGAGTTGAAGTTGATAAAAAATATATAGCCTTATGTAAGGGAATATTTTCATCAGAGGAAATAAGAAAATTTGAAAGTGGAATAGATATTGGAGGATATATTACTTCTGACGCTAAGATAAAAGTTATAAGTAAAGAAAAAGATATTAAAACAAATAATAGTAATTCTTTAGTTGAAATTACCATACATGAAGGTAAAAATAGACAAATAAGGAGAATGTGTTCTGCTTTAGGTCATGATGTAATTACATTAAAAAGAATTGCTATAGGCAATATAAAACTTGGATACTTAAAAAGAGGCGAGTGGAGAAGTCTGACTGAAGAAGAGCTCAAGTATATAAATTCATTATAGAATAGAAGTTTAAGTCGAGGTGTAATTGTGTATAAGTATGTAGGAAATATAAGTGACTTATCTCATCATATAATAGAAAGTTTTATTACTAATAAAAGAATTGCTATAGATGCAACTCTAGGTAATGGTCATGATACTGACTTTTTATCTAATATATTTCAATATGTTTATTCTTTTGATATTCAAAAACAGGCTATGTGATAAATATATTGAAAAAAATATTACTAATGTAGAAGTAATAAATGATTCTCACCATTTATTTCATAAATATATTCATGAAAATGTAGATTGTATAATTTATAATTTAGGGTTTCTACCTGGGGGCGATAAAAATATAACTACCATGCATGAAACCTCTTTAGAAAGTATAAAGAAGGGACTTTCTATTTTGAATAGTAGTGGGTTTATGATTATATGCATATATAGAGGTCATTATGAAGGCAAAATTGAAGAATCTTGCATTTTGGAGTATTTAAAAACTTTGCCTAAGAATAAGTTTGGAGTTATGATTCAATCGTATTTAAACCGAGAAAATATCTCGCCTATCATGGTTATTATTGAGAAAAAATGAAATTGACAACTTCATATATTTAGTCAAGTTTTTATAATGAAAATATAATAAAATGAAATGATTATTGATGAATCATTCAAAAAGTGTTAATATATAATTACTAAGTTGTTAAATTCAAGGAAAAGAAGGGATAAGGATGGATATTAACCTTAATGATAACTCAAAGGATTTAATGAGATTAATACAGGCTAGATTTTCAAGATTAAGTAAAGGTCAAAAATTGATTGCTGAATATATTTTAAAAAACTATGATAAAGCTGCTTTTATGACTGCAGCTAAATTAGGTATTTCTGTTGGAGTTTCAGAATCAACAGTTGTTAGATTTGCTAATGAATTAGGATTCTCTGGATATCCTAAGCTTCAAAAAGCTTTACAAGAATTAATAAAAAATAAACTTACAACAGTTCAACGTTTAGAATTATCTAATGATTACATAAGTGAGGGATATGCCCTTAAAGGTGTTCTTAAAGCAGATATAGAAAATATAAGATCAACCTTGGAGAAAATAAATTATAACACATTTGAAGATGTTATTAATAAAATATTTGAAGCTAAGAGGATATATATTATAGGCCTTAGAAGTTCAACTGCTTTAGCTGAATTTTTAGGATTTTATTTGAATATTATTTTACAAAACGTAAAGACTGTTGGATATGGAATATCTGATATTTTTGAACAAATGATAAATGTAGGAGAGGGAGATCTTGTAATAGGAATAGGATTTCCAAGATATGCTTCAAGAACAATTGATGCATTAGCTTTTGCTCAAGATAGGGGAGCTGAGGTAGTAGCAATTACTGATAGTTTATTATCTCCTTTAGCATCTAAAGCAGATTATTCATTGATAGCTCAAAGTAATATGGCATCTTTTGTGGATTCTCTTGTTGCACCTTTATCTGTTATTAATGCACTAATAATTGCTGTAGGTATGAGAGAAAAACAAAGTATAACAGATACATTTAACAACCTTGAGTCAATCTGGAAAGATTATAATGTATATTCTTATAATAATAGGAATGTAGGCGAAGATTAATAAATACAAAAAAGTGCTAAGTTATATTAATTAATATAACTTAGCACTTTTTATGTTTTTGTTATGTTGAATTAAAAGTTTTAAAATGATATATTTATTAGGATAATATATGCACAACAGGAGGATTACAATGAAAAAAGTAATAGTTATAGGAGCTGGTCCAGCAGGAATGATGGCAGCTATAACAGCATCTAAAAGTAATAATAATGTCTTACTCTTAGAAGGAAATGAAAAATTAGGTAAAAAATTATTCATAACAGGAAAAGGCAGATGTAATGTTACAAATGCTAAGGACATATCCGAGTTTTTTGAATATATACCTGGAAATCCTCATTTTTTATATAGTGCATTATATACATATACTAATGAAGATGTAATAAATTTTTTTGAATCTCAAGGTATAAAATTAAAAACTGAACGTGGGGGGCGTATATTTCCATTATCAGATAAATCTTCTGATATAATTAAAGGATTATCAAGTGAATTAATAAAGAATAATGTTGATATAAAGCTAAACAGCAGGGTGACAAATATAAAATTTTTGAACAATAAAATTCAAGCTGTAGAAATAAATAATAATCATTTTATAAATGGTGATTACTTTATTATAGCTACAGGAGGGGTTTCCTACCCATTGACAGGTTCAAGAGGAGATGGTTTAAAATTTTCTGAAAAATTAGGTCATAATATAGTAGATTTAAAACCATCGTTAGTTCCTATAGAACTTAAAAATGAATGGATACGAGATTTAGCAGGATTAACATTAAAAAATATAGAAATATCTTTATTTAATAAAGCATCTAAAAAACCATTATATAAAGAACAAGGAGAGTTGTTATTTACTAGTTACGGTATATCGGGTCCTCTTGCTCTTAAGGCATCCAGATATATATTAAAGGATGATAATTATACTATATCATTGAATTTAAAGCCTGCTTTATCAATAGAAGATCTTGATTCAAGAATTCAAAAGGATTTTAAAAAATTTATTAATAAAGATTTTAGAAATTCGTTAGATGAATTACTTCCTAAAAAGCTTATACCAGTTATAATTAAACTTTCTAATATATCTGAAAATAAGAAGGTAAATGAAATAACAAAGGAAGAAAGAAAGACTTTAGTAAATTTAATAAGTGGGATTATTCTTAAAATAAAAGGTCTTAGACCTATAGAAGAAGCAATAGTAACTTCAGGAGGGGTAAATACATTAGAAATAGATCCCTCAACTATGAAGTCTAAATTAGTTAACAATTTATCTTTTGCTGGAGAAATTATAGATGTAGATGCTTTTACAGGTGGATACAATGTTCAAATTGCATTATCTACAGGATTTTTAGCTGGAAGTAACATATAAAATTACTTGTTAAACTCAAATAATAATAATATAATTTATATGAAATTGTTTTTCTAGAATGAAAGGTGGAATATTATTTTGAGAATATCAGTTGCTATAGATGGACCAGCTGGAGCTGGTAAAAGTACTATTGCTAAGTTAGTTGCCAAAGAATTTGATTTAATGTATATAAATACAGGAGCAATGTACAGGGCTGTCGCTTTAGTTGCAAGGGATAATAATATAGACGATACAAATATTGAAGGTTTATGTAGTTTAATAGACACTCTTGATATGAGATTTGAAAATGACGATTTAATATTAAATGATGTGAATATTCAAGAACAAATTACTATGCCAGAAATAAGTGCTATTGTATCTAAATATGCATCAATCCAAGAAGTAAGAACTAAACTTGTCAAATTACAAAGAGATATGTCAAGTAAATTTGATGTTATAATGGATGGGCGTGATATAGGTACAGTTGTGTTAAAAGATTCTAAATTCAAGTTTTTTTTAACAGCAACTCCAGAAGCTAGAGCTGAAAGAAGATATAAAGAATTAAATAACAGGGGATTAGATGTTAATTACTCAACGATATTAGAAGATATAATAAAAAGAGATTATACAGATAGTAATAGACAAATAGATCCATTAAGAAAAGCAGATGATGCCATTGAAATAGATACAACAGGCTTATCCATTTCAGAGGTAACAGAAAAAATATGCTTAAATATAAAAAGTAATATTTAATTATTGTATTAAAAATATAATATGTAATTTAAACTTAGGAGAGTTAATATGAATAAAGTTTTATTAGCTGAAAATGCAGGTTTTTGCTTTGGTGTTCAAAGAGCTGTAGAAGAAGCACTTAAAATAAAAAAACAATATAATAAAAAAATCTATACTTTAGGTCCATTAATACATAATAATGATGTTGTAAAGTATTTAGAAAAAAATGATATATATGCAATTAATCTTGATGAAATCAATCAATTAGAAAAAGATGATGTTATAGTAATAAGGTCTCATGGAGTTTCAAAAGAAGTATTAAATACTTTAGAAGAAAAAGGCCTTACAGTAGTAAATGCAACATGTCCGTATGTGACTAATATTCATAAGAAGGTTAATAAATATTCAGATTTAGGATATAATATTGTTATATTAGGGGATGACAAGCATCCAGAAGTTATAGGAATAAATGGATGGTGTAATAATAGTGCTATAATAACAACAGATGGTAATTTTGAAGAAAAGTTACCTAATAAAATATGTGTTGTATCTCAAACTACTGAAAAAGAAGAAACTTGGAAAAATACTTTAAGTAATTTATCTTCAAATTCAAAAGAACTTTTAGCATTTAATACTATTTGTTCTGCAACAGAAGTAAGACAAAAAAGTGCTAATGAATTATCAAAGACTGTCGATACTATGATTGTAGTTGGAGGAAAAAATAGTTCTAATACAACTAAGCTTTACCAAATTGCTAAATCAAATTGTCAGAATACAATTCATATAGAAAATGCTAAAGAAATTACTAAAGAATTTATAGAAGAAAATAAAGAAAAAGTTGTTGGGGTTACTGCTGGAGCATCTACTCCTGACTGGATAATAAAAGAAGTAATTGATATTATGGAGGGAAAGATTAATATGGAAGATCAATTAAAGCTGATGGAAGAAATGGATAGAAGATTTAGAATTGGAGATGAAATCAAAGGTGAAGTTTTATCTATTGGAAGAGAAGAAGTCGTTATATCTTTAGTTGGATATAAATCAGATGGAGTTATTCCGTTTAAGGAATTAACTACAGAAGAAAACTTAGCTTCATATCTTGATTCAATAAAAATAGGTGATGAAATAACAGCTAAAGTTATAAAGTTAAAAAATGAAGATGGAAACGTAGTTCTTTCAAGATTAGAATATGAAAAGAAAAAGACACTACAAGAACTTCAAGAGTTATTTGATAATAAAGAAACTTTTTCTGTTAAAATAAAAGAATCTAAGGAAAAAGGACTGGTAGCTAATTATAAAGGTATCAGAGTATTTATACCTGCTTCACAAGTAGATATAAGATTTGCAAATGATAGAAGTAATTTAGTAGGAAAAGAACTAGAAGTTAGATTAATAGATTTTTCAATTGAAGGAAATTTAAGAATAATTGCGTCTAGAAGAGTAATATTAGAAGAAGAGAAAAAGGTAATAGAAGATGCAGCTTGGGAAAATATAAGTGTTGGTGATGTAGTTAAGGCAGAAATAAAGAGATTTACTAACTTTGGTGCTTTTGCTGATGTAAATGGTGTTGATGGATTGATACATTTATCTCAAATTTCATGGAATCATGTAAAGTCAGCTGAAAGTGCATTAAAGAAAGGGCAAATAGTTGATGTTAAGGTAATTGAAGCTGATAGAGAAAATAATAGACTTTCTCTTAGTATGAAAGCATTAACTCCAGAACCATGGAGTAACATTGAGGAAAAATACCCAGAAGGTTCTGCTGTCTTAGGTAAGGTTGTAAGAATAAGCGATTTTGGTGCTTTTGTTGAACTAGAACCAGGCGTAGATGGATTAGTTCATATTTCTAAAATAGTTCACCAAAGAATAAATAATCCAGGTGAAGTTTTAAAAATTGGTGATGAAGTAAAAGCAATAATTCTTTCAGTAGATTCTGAAAATAAAAAAATTGCTCTTAGCATAAAAGATGCTGAATAAGTAATATATATATTA
>NZ_ASRV01000139.1 GCF_000401215.1 Clostridium sartagoforme AAU1
CCTTGAGCAAATATTTGTTTTTATATACTAATTTCCCAGGAAATATAGATACTAAAATAGCTTGTACAAGCATTAAGCATAATCCTATATTAAATATAATTTTTTCAATATTTTTTATAGCTATATCTTTTTTATCCTTTGACTTGTTCATTATTTTTATTAATTTCCCCAATTGAGTATTATTTCCCACTTCTACAACAATGCCTTTTCCTGAACCTTCTTTCACTATTGATCCCCTAAAAAGCATGTTGTTAATTTCTCCAATTGAAGATACTTCATTTTCTATTTTCATTGAGTACTTCTCTTTTAAAAATTTATCTCCAGTTACACTTCTTTCATCAACCTTTAAGTTTTCACTTTCTATAATTCTAATATCCGCTGCTATTAAAGATTTTTTTCTGAAGTACACTATATCGCCTTTTACTAATTCCTCAGCTTCTATTAGTCTTTCTATTCCTTCTCTCAGAACTAGTACTTGTGATACATTAAGATTCTGTAAAATTTCTAGTTCTTTTTCTTTTGATATTTCATGATATAATTTACTTCCTAAATTTAATACTAATAAAAATATTGTTACTAGCCCAACTATATTAAATTTGTTTAATAAAAAAAATATTATAATTACTAAAAATATATATAAATATTTTTGTTTTAAAATATCTAAAATTGACTTAAATATACCTTTTGAATATGGAAGCTCTATTTTATTATCACCAGCTTCTTGTCTTATATTGCAATCATATTCATAAAGTCCTTTGTTTATATTACTTCCTAATAAATCTACAACTTTCATCCAGCTATTACTATAATAATTTTTCATTTTCCTCCTCCTACCCTTAAAATTCGCCAGCTATTTCTATTATTTTTGTCTTTTATTTTAATTATATCATTTTTTATATTTAAATGGAAAATTCAAATAGCCTAACACTTATTATAAGTTGTTAGGCTATTTTTTTAAAGTATTAATTTGTAATATTTTCTATAAATTTATTAAGATTTTGTTTTTGGATTAAATATTAGAGCCATTAAATACCCAAAAAATATAGCTGCAGTAATACCTGCTGCTGTTCCCTTTATTCCTCCTATAAATGCTCCTATTAATCCTTGTTCATCAACAGCTTTCATTGCTCCCTTTGCAAGGGAGTTTCCAAAACCAGGTAAAGGTACAGTAGCTCCAGCGCCTCCTATTTCTACTAGCTTATCATATATACCGAAAGAACCTAAAATAGCTCCTAGTGTTACAAAAATTACCAATATCCTTGCTGGTGTCAATTTAGTTGTATCCATTAGTATTTGACCTATTACACATATTATTCCACCAACTATAAAGGCATATAAATATTCCATAATAGCCTCCTTTTTTTTATTTTTCCTTAAATTCTATTGCTACAGCATGAGCAATTCCTGGTATGGTTTCTCCTTGTAAAGAAGAAGTTGTACTCATTAATGCTCCTGTAGACACTAATAATAAATTCTTTATTTCTTTTCTCATTAACTTCTTATAAAAATATCCTGAAGATACTACTGCAGAACATCCGCATCCACTTCCACCTGAATCTGTCTTTTGAACTACATCATCAAATATTATGTCACCACAGTCCATATAATTTTCTCTTATATCATATCCATATTCTAATAACAATTTACAAGTAATTTCTTTTCCTACTTTACCTAAGTCTCCAGTTGCAATTACATCATAAAACTTTGGATCTCTTCCTGTGTCTTTAAAATGTCTTGCTATGGTATCCACAGCTGCTGGGGCCATAGCTGCTCCCATATTATTAGGATCCTTTATTCCATAATCTTTTACTATTCCTGTTGTTACATATGTTACTTCTGGAAAATTCCCCTCTTTACCTAATACCATTGCACCTGATCCTGTAACGGTCCATTGTGCTAATGGGCTTCGTTGAGAACCATATTCTAATGGAAATCTAAATTGTCTTTCTGCTGAGCTAAAATGTGAGGATGTTGATGCTATAACATAATTAGCATAACCTCCATCCATCATCATTGATGCTATGCTTAAAGATTCTGACATAGTTGAGCAAGCTCCATATAATCCAAAAAAAGGAATGTTAAGCTTTCTTGCCGCAAAAGATGATGATGTTATTTGGTTTAATAAATCTCCCGCAAATAAATAATCAATGTCTTCTTCTTTCAAATCAGCTCTATTCATAGCTGCTGTAATTGCTGTGTACATCATTTCGCTTTCTGCTTTTTCATAACTTTCTTTTCCATACATATCATCATTTAATATTTCATCAAAGTAACTACTTAAAGGTCCCTCGCCTTCTTTAGGTCCAACAATAGAATAAGTTGCTATTATTTTAGGAGGGTTTTGAAGTTTTACTGTTTGAGTTCCTAACTTTTTTATCTTTAATTCATTATTACTCATATTTATTCACCTTTCTTATGTTAGTAGTTGAATAAAGTAATAAACAATACCTATTATTACTGAACTACCTATACCATAAACCAATACTGGCCCTGCTATAGTAAACATTTTTGCTGCTACTCCAAATACAAATCCTTCTTTTTTGAACTCTATAGCTGGTGCAACAATTGCATTGGAAAAGCCTGTAATTGGCACTACGGTTCCTGCTCCTCCAAATGAGGCAATTTTATCATATATACCTACTCCAGTTAATAAAGCTCCTAAAAATATCATTATTATTGGTACTAACATCTTAACTTCTTCTTCTGAAAAATTATATTTAATTAGAAGATTTTGAAATATTTGACCAATCATACAAATAGCCCCTCCTACTAAAAAGGCTCTTGCACAATTTCTAACTATTTTAGGTTTTATAGTAGCTTCATTAGTAATAGTTTGAAATTTATTAACTATCTGCTGTTCATTTGGTAGCTTCTTTTTAGCCATAGTGATTCTCCTTTCTAAATTTGTATAATTATATTATTCCACTTCTTATAATTATAACTCTGGAATATTTTTCAATTCCAAGTCTATATATGTAAACATGCTTATTACATTAATTTAAATCAACTAAAATTTATATATTAAAAAACAAAAAAATCCTTTGATTTTCTCTCAAAAGATTTTTTAGTAATCACTATTCATTTTTATTTCCTTCTAATTATCCTTAGTATTTTTTTATTCCTGTAACTTTTGTTTCATTAAAACCAGTACTTTTTTTTCTATTCTAGATACTTGAACTTGGCTTATACCAAGCATCTTAGCAACTTGTACTTGAGTCTTATCTTTGAAATATCTAAGCATTATTATTTGCCTTGCTTTACTATCAAGACTTCTTAATGCTTCTTTTAATGCAATTCTATTTATCATTTCACTGTCATCTTGACCCTTTTCACTTAGTTTGTCTATAAGTAATACTGGGGCTCCATCATCTTGATGAATAGTATCATATAGATATTGCATACTGGCTGAAGATTCAATAGCAAATAATATTTCTTCTTTATCTATACCAGAAAACTCTGATAATTCTTCAATAGTAGGATCTCTATCTAGCTTTTTAGTTAGTTGTTCTTTATCAAAATGTAATTTTCTAGCTAAAGTTTTTACATTTCTACTAACTTTAATTATACCATCATCTCTTATAAATCTCTTTATTTCTCCTATTATCATAGGAACTGCATAAGTAGAAAACTTAACATTAAAACTGTCGTCAAAATTGTTTATAGCTTTTACTAACCCTATTGACCCTATTTGAAAAATATCTTCATAATCATATCCTCTATTAAGAAACTTTTTGCTAATGGATGATACAAGAGGTAAATTCATTTCAATTACTTTATTCATAGCATCTTGATTACCTGCTTTAGCTAGAGGTATTAATTGTGAATTTTCTTCATAATTATAGGCCTCTTTTCTTACACTTCCATTTTCCATATACTTCACCTAACTTACTGTGTTGAATTTCTTCTTCATTACAACTTTAGTTCCTTTACCATCTTCACTTTTTACTTCTAAGCTGTCCATAAATGTTTCCATTACTGTAAAACCCATTCCTGACCTTTCTAGCTCTGGTTTTGAAGTGTATAATGGTTCCATTGCTTGCTCTACATCTTTTATTCCCTTACCGGAATCTTCAATACTTATAGTTATTTCATTACCAGTTATACTTGCCTCTATTTTGATTATACCCTCTTTTTTATTTTCATAACCATGTATTATAGAATTTGTTACTGCTTCTGATACTGCTGTTTTTACATCTGTTAATTCTTCCACAGTTGGATCTAGTTGAGATATAAATGCAGCTACTGCAACTCTTGCAAACCCTTCATTTTGGGATTTACTCATTAATTCTATACTTATTTTATTATCCACCATCTTAAATCCCCCCATTAAATACTTATCATTGCTTCATCTATATTTTTATAGACATCAATGATTTTAAACATACCTGAAATTTCAAAAACTTTATTTACAGTTCTATTAGCTTCTGCTACACAAATCTTTCCATCTCTATTTTGCATTTTCTTATATCTTCCTATAACTACACCTATTCCAGAACTATCCATAAATGTAACTCCACTGAAATTTAATATAACTTTTCTTATGTTATCTCTATCTATTCTATCATCTATTTTAACCCTTACTTCTTCGGCACTATGATGATCTAATTCGCCCATTAGACTAACAATAAGTTTGTCTTCTTTTTTATCAAATTTTAGATACATATAAACTAGGAACTGTCGCAAATACGAACAAGATAAAAATTAATAATTAATTTTCACCGTGCGCCAGATTCCATCCACCTCCTTAATAGTATTTTGTTAATTTCCTTCTTTTTCCATAATTTTAACATATTAGTTTATTCATAGTCAAATAAAATAATGACTTTCTGTAATAATTTTGATTTATTTAGTTTAAGCAATTCAAGTATATAAAACAAATACTTGTTTTAAGTATAATTTATTTTACACTTTATGGAACTGTAATACAGAAATAATGTATAATAAGAAAATTAAGTATAATATAGCTTTAATATATAAAATGAATATCATTTATTAAATCATTATGGTATAACTTATAGAATTATTAAAAGAGGTTAATTTATGAAAAATAATCAAAAGACCTTTTAAGTTATAAAAAAGGAGCTATACACTAATTTGAGTGCAAAAGCTCCATTTTTACTTTCCTTAATTTTACATGCTACTTGTTACCTTATAAAGTAACTGTGACCTGTGCGCTGTGCCCTGTGAACTAAATAATCTATTCTTCTTTCTTTTCCTTACTTCCTTTATATTTCTTAACTTCTTCTTGTAAGTCTGAATAAAAATCTTCTATATTTTCATCATCATTTAAAATTAAAGTTTTTATTGCATCTTCTAATGTATCCATAACATATATATGGAATTTTCCTTCCTCCATAGCCTGCTCAATTTCAGGTATCAATATTAGCTCATCTTTGTTTGAAGAAGGTATCAACACCCCTTTATTTTCTACATTATCTAAGAAATCACATACTCTAAAAAATCCTTCCACCTTTTCATTTACTCCACCTATAGCTTGAACTTCTCCTAATTGATTTATAGATCCAGTTACTGCAATAGTTTGTCTTATTGGTTTCTTGCTTAAAGCTGATAATATACAAATAATTTCTGCTACAGAAGCACTATCACCATCTATTAATCCATAAGTTTGTTCAAAACTTAAATAAAAATCTACAGGAATATCTTTATATGGATCTATTATATTATTTAAAAGTCCCTTTAGTATATTTATAGATTTTTCATGTACCTTACCACTTAATCTGCTTTCCTTATGAATATCTATAATTCTTCCGGTTCCTTTATGAGCAATACACGTTATTCTCATTGGTTTTCCAAAAGAATGATATCCAGTATCTAAAACAGCTAACGCATTTATTACACCATTTTTTTTACCCGTTACTGATATTAAAATCTTATTATCTTTATAAAGCTTATCATACTCATCTTCAATTTTTTCCTTTGCATAAGCAATGTCTATTATATCTTTAGAATCTATTACTAATGATTTTCTATTTTTAGCATTATCATTAGATAATATCATTAATTTTTCTATCTCTGTAGTGTCTATATTGACTTTTGTTCTACTATTTGCAGTTCTAGATAAGAATTTAATAACCTCATTTATTCCTTCTTCTGTAATAGGCATAAGTGAATTTTCTTTGATTTTATTATTTATTTCTTTATTTATATAAGCACTAACATTTTCATTTACTTCAACTATAGGGTCAAATTCAGCTCTTAACGGAAATAATTTCCCAAAGTCTTCATCTAAGCTATATAATGCATCATAAGTTTCGTGATCACCAATTAAAATAATCTTAACATTTATAGGTATTGGCTGAGGCTTTAATCCATTAATTGATATTACCTCTACATATGACTTTGAAATATCATATGTTATCTTATTAGTCATTAACGCTTTTTTAAGGTGATAATATGAATATACATTGCTAGCAAGGGAGTTTACTCTAATAATTAAGCAGCCTTCGTTTGCTTTTAATAAACTTCCTGGATTTATTAAAGATATATCAGTTGTATATACTCCATTATGATTTTCATACTCTATAAATCCCATTAAATTATTTAAATTAGGATCTTCTTCATATATTACAGGAGGAATAGTTCTTAAGCTATTATCAACTAATAAGTGTATATCATATTTATTTATAACTTGATAAAGTTGTTCTTCATCTTCATCTATATCCATGGTATAGCAATTTATTATTTCTTTTTCCATTGATATAAATAACTTTTCTAAATACTCATATGAATTATCATCATCTATAAACTCAAGTAAAGCTTCATCTTTATACGCTTCCATCTCATTTGCTAAAAAATCACTATATATTTCTTTAAGCTTCTTTATGGATTTTGTTTCTATCTCTTTTAACTTACCTAAAACTATTTCAGCCTTTTTCTTTAAAATAGATGCTTTTGCTACAATAGCTTCTTTTCTATTCTTTTCTAAATTATCATACTCTCTTTCACTTATTGATTTACCATTAACTAATGGTATAAAGGCTACACCCTTGTTAGTAACCTTAACTTCAAAATCTTCTTTTTTAGCCATATCCATTAATTCACTTATATAATCATTTCTCTTACTTTGTATTTCTTCTATAAGCTTATCTTTTTCATCTTCTGAAGAAGCATTATAAAACTCTTCTACTATTTCTATATAATTATTCTTTATTTCTTCAACAGCGTCTTTTAATTTTTTACCATTCCCATTATTAATAAATAATACTTCTGGTTTCTTATTATCTTCTAATGTAACATAACAAATATCCTTTGGAGGTTCTAGATATTTATACTGCTCCTGTATATATAATTGTAGCTTATTTAATTTTTCTTTAGAGAATGAATCTATTAAATAAAGATTATATCCTTCCTTATTTATCTTAATAGCTCTCCCAATCTTTTCATACTCACTATCTATTTCAGGAATTTTCGTTACACTGCCTTTCAACTTACTTTTTTTAAAGTTAAAATCAAATTTTACTTCTTTTAAAGTTAATTCTTTTCTCATATATTTCCTACTTTGCAAATTGCATTTAGCAATCATTAAGAAGCAGTTTCCCCCCTTTTTTTAGTATTTATTATATAGATATTCTTAAGGGGCTTGTTTAGGGAACAATTTTTTATAAATTTAATTTATATTTTTTATAGTAATATTTCTTAAAATACCTAAACTACTTAAATATTTGTTTTAATATCCTGTATATGAATAAGAGACCTAGAACTTTAATTCTAGGTCTCTTATAATTACATTAATTCTATAAATTTGTTTACTGCTTCTTCTGCATTTTTATAATCATCTTCAGATGGAACAAAACAGAACGATAATCCTGGTTCCACAACTTTAAGCTTTAAGTCCTTTAGTCTTGATGTAAGCATTTTTACACCTTCTCCACTCCATCCATATGATCCAAAGGCTAATGCTGCCTTTCCTCTATTTATTATCGGATTAACTAATGATAATAAATCCCAAGAAGGTTTCACTGCATCTTGATTTATTGTTGGAGATCCTATCATAACGCCTTTAGCTTTTTCTATTTTGGAGATACTTTCTTCTATAGAAATAGATGTTATTTCTGTTACATCTGCTTCAAAACCCTTTTCCACTAATTTTTCTTTCATAAAATTAGCCATACCTTCTGTATTTCCATAAGCTGAAATATAAAAAATTTCTACTTTTTTATTGTTTACAGCTTCTTCTGTAGCCCACTCTCTGTATAAGTTTAAAATTTTATCTATATTAGAAACGTGAACTGGTCCATGACTTGGTGCAATACATTCTATATTTAAATCTTTTATTTTTTGTAGTCCCATTAAAACAAACTTCTTAAATGGTCCCATTATACAATTAAAATAATATTCCATTTCTACGAAATAATCTTCATTTAAACTTTCTGTAATTCCACCACTTGGACAATAATGTGAACCTGTAAAATCACAAGTAAATAATAAATTTCGCTCTTTCACATATGTGAAAATTGTATCTGGCCAGTGTAAATTAGGAGCACTTATAAATCTAAGAGTTGTTTCTCCAAGACAAATTTCATCTTTTGCTTCTATAGCATTAAATTCTCTATTTAATATATTTTTCAAATAATTTAATGCAGCTTTAGATCCTACTACTTTTATTTCAGGATAATCCTCAATTAGTTTTATTAATGATCCGCTGTGATCTAATTCTGTATGCTGAACTATTACATAATCTACTGTTTTTTCTCCAATTACTTCTTTTAAATTCTTTTTAAATTCATCATAAAAACCTGTTTTTACTGTGTCAACTATAGCTATTTTTTCATCATTTACTACGTAAGAGTTATAGGTTGTTCCTTTTTTTGTTTCCATTATTATATCGAATACTTTTAAATCTGGATCCTTAACACCTATCCAATAAATATTATCCTTTAACTTCTCCTGTAACATATCCCTACCTCCAACTTTAACTTTTATTCTTCTTCCTATATATCAGTAATATTTTACCATAAAATTATCTGCCAAACAATTATAAAATTCGACATTTTCTACATAACTATTATACTTAATTAGATTTTTCTATGGAAGTATTATTTTTTTATCATTTCTGTTAAATCATCTATTTCTATTATATATTCATAATGCAGAGCTCTTGTTAAGGATACATATAACAATCTCTCATCTAACAAAGTTTCTTTATAATTGTTAGAACTTGGATTATAAATAATAGTTGCATCAAATTCTAATCCCTTTGTAAGGTAAGATGGAATTATTATAATATTATTATCATGATCTTTCTCATTTCCTTTTATTAAAGATACTTTTAGCTTTGAATGTTTTTTTATAATCTTTTCTAATATTCTTCCTTCATCTGCTCCCTTAGTAATTATAGCTATACTGCTTTTACCCTTTTGAATAATATTAGAAACTATATTATCTATCTTACTAACAACATCTTTATCACTATTACATTTAATAATCTCAGGAATTTCCCCATGTCTTAGCACTGGTTTTGCTCTTTTTAAATCTAAATTTTGTGCTTCTAAAGCTGTATTAGCAAAATCTATTATTTCCACAGTAGATCTATAACTTTGAGTTAACTGCATAAAGGTTGCCTTACCTTCAAACACTTTTTCTACTATGTCACTCCAATTTTTTATTCCTTTATAATAGTATATACCTTGTGCTATATCTCCTACTAAGGTTAGAGAATTTCCCTTAGTTAACTTATTTATTAAATAAATTTGAAATGGATTATAATCTTGAGCTTCATCAACTACTATATGAATAAATTTTTCTTTTTCCTCTACCCCCTCTAAAAGCATGTTAATATATAAAAGTGGTGCTAAATCGTCTTCGTCTATAATTCCTTTGCTATAATTTTCAATAATTTCATTTTTCATAAATTCTGATAGTTCACTTGGAATCTTATTCAACGATGCAATTTGGAAAAATTCTTCATTTTTAAATAAATTCACATATATATCTTTTGAAGTTATTCCTCTCCAATTTTTAAAATATTCATTCATTTCTTTTTTAGCATTATTCTTTATATTATTTTTTATTTCATCTCTTTTAGAATATATTTCAATTAATTTTTTTCTTCGCTCATCTCCATCTTCTAATTCTCTTTTTATCTCTTTAATTTTTATATCCCATTCAAGATCAATTTGAATACATAAAATTTCAATCTTCTCTTTAAGTTTTAAATTTAAATATCGCTTTATTTCATCTTTTCTTTTATTTATAGGATAACTTTTTAAATCCTTTAAATACAATCTCATTATTTCTCTCTTATTAAATAATATATAGTCCTCTATAGTTATATCTGTTATGTCAACAGCATCACCTTCTAAAAGAGCAATGTATCTATCTATAATAGTTTTAAAAGTTAAGGTTCCTTTTATCTTAGATGAATTAGTTATAAATTTGCACCTTTGAGCATCTTCTGATTCAATCAATTCTTTTAACTTTTCGTCCTTACCCTTAACTTTAGATTTAATTTTTAAATATTTTAATACTAAATCTTGAAATGTTGTTTGTTTTACTTCATCAACCCCTAAGTTAGGAAGTATATCTGAAATATAATCTAAAAATAGCTTATTAGGTGCTAAAACTAATATATCTTTTCCTTTTACCGTTTCTGAATATCTATATATTAAATAAGCTAATCTATGTAATGCTATTGTCGTTTTCCCTGAACCTGCAGAACCTTGAACAATTATAGGTAAGTTTTTAGGCCATCTTATAATTTCATTTTGTTCTTTTTGAATAGTTGCAACTACTTCTTTTAGCTTTTTACCTCTACTCTCTTCTAAGTTTATCTTTAAAAACTCATCAACTAAATCATTTCCTTCATCACTGGTTTTTAGCATTATTTCATTTATTCCCTCATCGAAAATTTCTTCTAATTCTTCCTCTTTGAACAAAAATTTTCTTTTTACTGATAAATTGCCTTCTACTATACCTGAGGGAGCTTTATAATATGCGTATCCTCCAGTTCCACTATAATATAAATCCGCTACTGGTGTTCTCCAATCAACAATAATTTCTTCTCCATCTAATGTTGAACTTACTGATTGTTTTCCAATATAGATACTCTCATCTTCGCCTCTTAATTCTCTGAAATCAACCCTGCCAAAATAAGGAACCCTTAAAGCTTCCTCATAATTTTTTATATCCTTTTTTAATACAGAATATATTTTTTCTGTAGTTTCTTTTTCTTCATTATAACTGCCCTTTGATTCTTTTGTTAAAAGTTTTAATTTATTTTCTATAATTTCATAATTGTTTCTTTTCTCTAAAAGTTCACTAGTTATTTTTTTTCTTTTTTCTTCTAATATTTCTTTTTCAAGTTTTAAATTTTCATCCATACCATTACCTCTACTTTTAACTAATGCCTTAATTATAGGATAATTAGATTTTAAATTCAATTATATAACATATAAAATAATAGTCTATGCTAACATTTACCCATAATATCTAGATATATTCCAATTATTAACTATAATTTATATAATTATTCCGTTACTTCTTTATATTTTTATTACTTTCATTATTATACATATAATAAGTATTTTACTTTCCATAATTGTATGTTAGAATCTTTACGTAAAGGAGATGTTCGTATGTCTAAGCAAACTAAAACACCTAACTATATAAAAATAGCTATAGATATAGCACATAGAATAATTAATAATGAATTTTTAGAAGGAAGTAAAATAACTGGTAGAACTACTTTAGTTAGTATATATAATGTTTCACCAGAAACTATTAGAAGGTCTTTAGCTTTATTAAAAGATATGAATGTTGTTACTATAAATGAGAAAAGTGGAATTATAATAAATGATAAACAATCCGCTAAGGATTTTTTAAATAAATTTAAAACTAAATCTGATTTTACTCACTTAAATAGCGAAACATTTGATTTAATAAAACAAAGAAAAGAAATTGATAATAAGCTTGAAAAAAACATTAATTCTATAATTGAATTTGCTACTCAACTAAGAAATGTAGGTTCAATAATCCCTTTTGAAAGTATTGTTGAAAAAGATAGCATTGCTGTTGATAAAAGTATAGGTGAATTAAATTTTTGGCACAATACAAAAGCTACTATAATAGCAGTAAAAAGAGAGGGCGATTTATTCTTATCACCTGGACCTTATTTTAAAATTAACGCTCAAGATGTAATAGTTTATGTTGGTGAGGATTCTGTTTTAGAAACAGTAAAGAATTATATCTCTTTACCAAGTAATATACATACAAAATAACAGCTAAAGTAAAATCTTTAGCTGTTATTTTATATCTAGAATATAATTAAGTGCATCTTCAAATTTTAATTTTCTTACTTTTTTTCTAAGCTTGTATTTTATTTTTTCAATATATTTTATTGAAAATGGTAAATATTCCTCTATAGATTTTATATATTCAATTGAAAAAATTCCTTGCTTAATATTACTGAAAATAATATAAGCATTATACAGTTTATTTTTATAAGCTCTTTTAACTCCATTATATTTCGTCCTTTAAAACAAGTAGAATCATTTAATACTGTTAACGTAAAATTAATTAATTTATTTGCTATTGTATCTAATTTATATCTTGATGCCAATTGTGACATTATTGTTGTATGATTATTAGCTATATCTATTTTTACATCTTGAAGATCATCAGCAAGTTGAAGTAAAAAACCATAAAATATACAAAATGATATTTCATCTTTATTTAACTTTCCCTTTGTTAAAAATCCATCTACTAATACTGATGATCCACCCTTTTCTATTGAAATCTCTAAAATATTATTTTCATAAGGGACACTTATATATTCTTGTTGATTTAAACTTTTTATTTGCCCTTCATGAATTAATAATAAAGCTTCATATAATTTATTATACTTATTTCTTTCAAATGTTTTTTCTATATATTCCACTAACTTATAAACTAGTTTTTCATATTCATTCTTACTTTCTATGACCTCACCTTTTAATTTTTTCTTTAGATTATGATTAAAATCTTTCTTTTCATTTATATCTATTTTTATATCATCTAAATAATTATCTGTATATGGATATAACATACTATATCCAAAAATAGCTTTTGAAAATTCTACCTTCTCACCAAAAGATGCTTGGAGAAGATTTATAATCCAAACATTCCTCATCGCCTGGCCTATATCTACATAATTTAGATTTTTATCAAATTCTTTTGCTTTCCTTATAAATGTTTTTGTGCTATCAAAGAAATTCTCTTTAAATTCTTCATTTAATATTCCAAGTTTAAATGTATCTTTCTCACTATAAATAAAATCATCTATTATTTTATTAACTTCTGCTTTCCATAAAATTCTTTCATCATCTTCTTTAGGAAAATTTTTAACTTTTTCTATTATTAAATCTATATAATTATCTAATCTATTTTCTTTTATTTTTTTCTCTTCAGCTGTATATTTTTTTATATCTAAATTTAATTTTTTATCACTTTTCCACCATAATTCACTACATTCTAAATTTATCCTTTTTGTTTCCTCCATATATTTATCCTCCAAATTCTACTACTTCTTATCTCCCATTCCTACAATATTGTAAGCCGCTTTTCCTACTAACCCTCTCCATACTCCAATATTTATATCTGGATGATAAACATGTTTTGAAAGCCCTGAATTCTTCCAATATCTATGATCTGCATCTCCATACTCTAAAGGTTCCTCTCCAAATCTTCTCCATAAATTATACATAAATATATATTTTATCTTAGGTTTATTAAGTTTTTCAGATAATATATTTTTACTGAATCTACTAGATATATCTTTTATTTTTTCTACATTTTTATTACTTAATACCATGGCTCTATATGCTATTGGCATTATTTCTACGAAGTTAAATCCCCAATAATACAAAATATCTCTAATATATTTTGAAGAAGCTTTATGCCCTGCTCCTGCAGTAGTAGTAATTACCAATGCCTTCTTCTTAAAAAATTTGGGTCTATGAAAATTATAGGACATATGATCTATAAATGTTTTTAAAAGACCACTAACTTGCATTGAATAAGTAGGTGAAGTTATTATAATAAAATCTGAATCCTCAATTTCTTTAACTATATAATTTATCTTCTCTCTATGTGGACATTTATCTTCCCCTTTATAAATACATAAAAAACATCCATTACAATGGGGTATATTTTCTTTACCTAATTCAATATCTTTAAACTCAAATTCTCCATACTTTCTCATTTCATCTTTAGCTATATTTAATACTTCCCAAGTATTCCCCCTCCTTGGGCTACCATGTATAACAGTACATTTCATAATTCTCCCCCTAATATAGTAAAAAAGAAAGCACTTTATTTTGCCTTCTCTCTTAGTGATCATTCTATTATATTATACACCATAGTAAAAAAATGCGAATCATTTTTCAGTTCACAGTTCACAAGGCACAGTGCACAGTTGTTTTTATTTCTTTAGGTAACAGGGAACAGGTATCAGGTAACAAGTACTAAATGTAAACTTTAGATTTATTTTGCGAAGCAAGCTTCTTAGGTAAAAGGTATCAGATATCAGGGAACAAACTCAATTATAGTCGGCTACACTTAACTAAATTTTAAGGTCACTCACCAATTATTTTTTACCGATAACTTAATTTATTATTAATTTAAATTCTTAATATAAGTTGGCGAAGGTAAATAGAATATGTGAAATAAGCATATAGCGAGAAACTAGAAGTATTTGGTGAAGGAAGAACTACTATGCCTTAGTGTTGTTGGTTTGTCTGAGCGCAGCGAGTTTAACCAAAACTCTTGGCATAGTAGTTCTCCGAGCCTAGTACTTCTTTTCATAGCTATTTAGCTTATGAAACATATCTATTTATCGTAGCCTTTATATTCGCAATTTAAATCTAATTCTTAAATGAATGAATTGGTGCTGGTATTCTTCCACCCCTTTGAATGAATAGTGAAGATGAATATTTGTTCACTGGCATTACTGGAGCAGTTCCTAGTAATCCTCCAAATTCAACTAAGTCTCCCACTTTGCATCCTGGAGCTGGTATAACTCTTACTGCTGTAGTTTTATTATTAATCATCCCTATTGCTGATTCATCTGCAATCATAGCTGCTATTGTTTCTGCTGGTGTATCCCCAGGTACAGCTATCATGTCTAATCCTACTGAACATATAGCAGTCATAGCCTCTAACTTTTCTAAGTTTAATGATCCATTTAATACAGCATCAATCATACCTGCATCTTCTGAAACTGGTATAAAAGCTCCACTTAATCCACCTACATGACTACATGCCATAACTCCACCTTTTTTAACAGCATCATTTAATAATGCAAGAGCCGCTGTTGTACCATGAGTTCCAACTACTTCAAGACCCATTTCTTCTAATATGTGTGCAACTGAATCTCCTACTGCTGGCGTTGGAGCTAATGATAAATCTACAATTCCAAATGGAACTCCTAATCTCTCAGAAGCTTCTTTTGCAACTAATTGACCTACTCTAGTTATTTTAAATGCAGTTTTCTTTATAGTTTCTGAAACTACATCAAATGACTCTCCCTTAACCTTTTCTAGCGCCCTTTGAACAACTCCTGGTCCACTTACCCCAACACTTATAACCTTGTCAGCTTCTCCAACACCATGAAAGGCTCCTGCCATAAAAGGATTATCCTCAACAGCATTACAGAACACTACAAGTTTGGCACATCCAAATCCCTTTGTCTCCTTTGTGTACTCAGCAGTCTTTTTAATTACTTCGCCCATTTCTCTAACTGCATCCATATTTATTCCACATCTTGTTGAACCAACATTTACAGATGAACATACTTTGTTAGTTTTAGCTAATGCTTCTGGTATAGAATCTATTAATATTTTATCTCCCTTTGTATATCCCTTTTGTACTAAAGCTGAAAATCCCCCTATAAAATCTACGCCTAAAGTTTCTGCTGCTTTATCTAAAGTTTGTGCAAACTTAACATAATCTGTTTCGTCTGTAGCTCCAGCAATTATTGATATAGGCGTTACAGATATTCTTTTATTTACTATAGGTATTCCAAATTCATTTTCAATCTCTCTTCCTACTTTAACTAAATCCTTGGCACTATTAACTATTTTATTATATATCTTTTCTCTTGCCTTATCTCCATCTGAATCTATACAATCTAGTAACGAAATTCCCATAGTTATAGTTCTTATATCAAGTTTTTCTTCTTCTATCATCTTTATGGTCTCTAATATATTATTACTATTCATTTTTTACCTCCAATTATAAAGTGTGCATTGAATTAAATATTTCTTCTCTTTGAATTTTAACATCTACTCCAAGTTCTTCACCTTTTGCTACTAATGCACTCTTAATATCCTCAAAGGTAGAATTAGATTCTTTTAAATCTAACATCATTATCATGGTAAAATATTTATCCATTATTGTTTGATTAACATCTAATATGTTTATGTTTAATCTTAATAATTCATTGCTAACCCCTGCAATTATTCCCACTTTATCTTTTCCTATTACTGTTAAAATAGCTTTCATTATCCCCAACTCCTAATTTTAAATTTATAACATTTATATATATTCTAAAAAGTTATTATAATTTTATCCTTACTACGTAAGTTTGTCAATTTGAAATATATATCATTCGTAAATTTAAACTTATTAATTTTCATTTATATTATTATGTGATGAACATTAATAAGTGTCTAATATTTAATTAAAATATATAAATAGTTAACCTCTATATAAGTATTATACAAATTTTATTGCTTTTTTTAGGCTTTTTCACTATTTTTTCTAAATTGTATTTAATTAATTAACCTTTTCTATTATAATATAGTTATTGCACGGGTTAATTTAGTTATCCCTTTACAATTTATATATACCAAATAATTAGGCAGACTTCTATTATAGAGTCTGCCTAGTTATTTTCACATAAAAAATTCATCTTCTAAGGATTCAAGATCAATAATTTTAATTTCTTTTAAGTTAAAATCTATTAATCCCATATCCTTCATTTTAATTAATTCTCTTGAAAGAGATGGCCTTGGTATTCCAAGTTCTTCCGCAAAGTCCTTTTTAGAAGATATCTTAAAAGAAAATGTATTATTTCTTTTATAGTTATCTAATAAAACCTTACATATTTTCCTTCTTATAGAATCTAATTCTATTAGGTTTATTTTTTTATTTAATATAACTATTTTTTGTGATAACAATTCTAATATATTTTCTGTAAATTGAGTATTCTTTTGAATTATTCCTAAGACACTTTTTTTAGGGAAAGATAATACCTTACAATCCTCAATAGCCATTACTGTTGCTGGATATTCTCTTGCTTTAGAAAATAATAATGCCTCTGCAAATACATCACTAACATCAAAGGTTGCTAAAGTCAGTACTTTTCCATTTTCATATATAGTCTGAATAACAGCCTTACCTTCAACTATTACTGATAAACTATTACATTTTTCACCTTGATTTGCTATTACTTCACCCTTCTTATATGCCTTTAAAAGATATACTTCCGACTTAAGTATTTCTTCGATTTCATTATTTGATATTCCCTTAAAAAAGCAAGTATTTTTTAAAACATCTATCATAAATAAATTTCCTTTCCAAGTATTTTCGCATTGCAAAAATACTTCAGTTTACATTTCACACCTTAAGATTAGTTAATTATTTAGTAAGAATCTCCACTTTAAATGAGATGCAATTACATATGTATCCATTGGTTCATTTAATATATCTCTTATTCCTTCTTCCTTAGGATTAAAGCCTTCATTATCTGCCCAAACAATTAAGTTATCATCTCTGCCACTTATTAAATCATTATGTATATCTAAATAGCAATCGAAGATATCACAACTATAATGTTCTTGCCAACCAACTATATGAAACTTTTTCACATTTGTAAAACATAATTCTAATACCTTTTTGGCACATTGGCTTTGAAAAATCATATGAAGTTTTCTATCCTCCGGCATTCCAAAACCCATGTTTCCTTCATTATCTACAGATGTACCACTTTTATAATTTAATTCCACTAAGCAAGAATCATGAAAGCCACAATACTCTTTAATCAAATATTCTATATCTTCTCTATTGTTAATTTCATTCCATTCCATATAGCAAACGCTCCTTAAATATGCCTATACTTATATTTAAATTTATTGACTATTCACATTAAACTTATTTATTGTTTTTATTATAACATATTTTGTAAATATGTATAACTTTTAATAATGTAGATACTTTAAGATATAAAAATAGCCTTAGACAAGTCCACTTAATGGTCTAAGGCTTAAAGATTACTTATAAGGAAACTCGACTCACATACCTTCGCTGAGTAAGTTCCACCAACCTATTTTTCTCTTCTTCTATTATCTTCTTATTAAGTCTTTCAAATAATATTGTAACTTCCTCAATTGATACTCCATACTTCGGCACAATTATTTCCCACCTATCCTCATTAATAGCTAACCATACTTTTATTTTACCTGAAGATTCTGGCAAAAATGGTGATAATAAATTTGCTAAATTTGCTATTGAATAAATACAATTATATATTGTGTTACCACAAACTTCCAAATCATCTTTTACAGTAATCCATGGTGCGTTTTCATCAAAATATTTATTGATACTTCTTATAAATTCAAAAACTTTCTCAAGTGCAATTTTAAAATTTCCTTGTTCTATAAGGTTTCCTATAATATTATATAAAATATCTATTTTTTCTTTTATATTGATATCCACTTCTCCATTAGGAATTTTATTATTAAAATATTTTTTAGCAAAAACTAAAGTTCTATTAACTAAATTACCATATGCCCCTAATAATTCACCATTATTACTATTCACAAATTCTCTCCAAGAAAAGTCAGTATCTCTTTTTTCTGGTGCATTAATTAAGAAAAAGTATCTTAATGTATCTGAGTTATAACGCTCTATTATATCTGGTACCCATACTGCCCAGTTACTACTTGTTGATATTTTTTTACCCTCTAATGTTAAATATTCACTAGATATTATCCTATCTGGTAACTTATTATATCCTATACCCTTTATTAATGCTGGTAAAATTATGGAGTGAAATGGTATATTATCTTTACCATGTACATAATATGAAGTAGCATTTTCTTCCCAAAACTCTTTATATGATTTTTTATTTTCTAATGCCCATTTTTTACTCATTGTAAGATATCCAAGTACTGCATCTATCCACACATAAACCTTTTTATCTCTAAATTGTTGTATGGGTATATCTACTCCTAATGATAAGTCTCTTGATATAGCCCTATCACATAACCCTTCATTTAGGTATCTTTTTGTATTATTTACTGCATTAACTCTCCAATTACTTTGAGTTTTATCTAGGTTTTCTTTAATAGTGTTTTGAAATTTAGATAAAGCGAAATATAACTGTTTTGTATTCTTTACTATTGGTGTATTGTTACATAATTTACATTTTCTTTCTGAAAGTTCTAATGGTTCTAGTAAAGTACCACAATTATCACATTGGTCTCCTCTTGCAATTGAATTACATTTTGGACACACTCCTTCAACATATCTATCTGGTAAAAACTGCTTACAATGTTGACAGTATATTTGCTCTACTTCCTTTTCATAAATTAATCCTTTATTGTATAGTAAAACTATAGCTTCTTGTACATCCTTCTTATGAAATTCATCATCTGTTCTACCATAATAATCATATGAAAAATTTAACCTCTCAAAACACTTTTTAAATTCTTCATGATATTTATCTGCTATATCCTTTGGCGATACACCTTCTTTCTTTGCTCTTATTGATATAGGAGTTCCATGACAATCACTCCCTGAAACATATAATACATTACATCCCTTCATCCTATAATATCTTGCTAATACATCTCCTGGTAATAATGCAGCTATATGGCCAATATGTATTGACCCATTAGCATATGGCCAAGCCCCTCCAATAAAAATATTCATTTTCTAAATCCTCCTTATTAATAATAAAACTTAAATATAAAAAAGCTCCCGTTCTAAGAAATTAATCTTAGGAACGAGAGCTAAACTTCGTGTTACCATCCTATTTCATGCATACCTTACAATATGCACCTCATCAAGTACGTCATATATAATATGATTATACTCTATCACTATAACGGGTGAATCCGTTGCAGCCTTAATTTTTATAACAAAAATCTCGGTACACCGCTCCAAGGCCATTTTCACTTTAATATCCTTTGCTTCCTCTCACCAATGGAAACTCTCTGTATAAGTATTCTTAAAGTTACTTTCCTCTTCATTACATTTGTAATTATTATACTCTTCTTAATTACATTGTCAATATACAAATTTAGTAAAATTCTACGTCGTTTGTGGTATGGTTCATCGTACTGTAAGTAAAAAGACTTAGATTTTCACATATACAATATAATTAATAATATTTCAATTTCAAGTTTTAATAATATTTTTATAAAAAAATAAGTAGCAAAACCACCTAGATTCTACTACTTATTTCAAATTAATATTTAACCAATTTGGTGTTTTCTTATCTTTCCAAACAACTTCACCATCTTTAATAACCATAACTAATTTAAACATTTCTGAATTATCGTATATATTAATTTTGTCACATATATTAATGACTTTACTCAAATTTGCTAAAGAATCGAAGTATCTTCTTTCTATAGCCTCATCTGGTATTCCATGACCACCTTTTCTTACTCGTATTGCAACTCTTTCTTTCGCAATATCGACACTTTTTACCCCTATATAATTCATAGTAACATAAAATCCTTTTTCTTTTGCCAATTTTATATTACTAATAATACTTTTTCCTGATAAAGTAGTTTCTTGATTAAATGATATTCCTTCAACTATATATTTTTTTATTAGTTTTATAGCTTCTCTAGCACATTTAATTTGAAGATTATTATCTTGCCAATGTCCTATCCTTGAAACCATTTCATCAGTATTTATTCTCTTTTCATCTATATTTTCATTATAATAAATAGATTTATATATAGAAGTTTTTCCTGCACCATTAACTCCTGCAAATATAATGTAATTTTTCATATTAATTACCTATAACTTTCATTTGCTCTCTTTGTAATAGGATATTAGATAAATTTGCATAAAAATCTTGTTCTTCTTTTGTTTTTGAGTTTAAAAGCAATTCCATAATATCAGTATAGGAATACTTTAAAAAAATATCATATAAATTGATACACTTATTATCCATATAATCCTCCTTTAGAAATTAATTTATAAATTAATTATATACCAAAGAATTAAAATAATAAACCTAAGATCTAATAATTTGGGTTCCCATAGATACGCTTCACCGTATCGTAAGTAAAAAATTTAGACTTTCCAATATACATCTTAATCAGTATTATTTCAAAATCAAGTTTTGATTATATTTTTTATAAAAAATAACTAACAAAACATTTATCATTTTACTAGCTACTTTTCCAATATATTATTTACTCAATTAGGTACTTTTTTATCTCTACATATTATCTATCCATTTTTTAAATAAATACCTTCTCTTAACACTTCTGTATTATCATATATATTTACTTAATTTAAACCTACTAAGTTTATTAATTTTTTACAAAACAAACTTTTTCATTAGTTATGATTCCCGCTATCATAACACCACTTTGCTATTTCAGTAATAAGCTCAAGAGGTAATGGCTTGCTGTAAGGAAATTGAACTGCTCCTTTACTTGTCTTGTATTCTGTAAGCCTTTGGCTGAAATGTTCTACAGCTTTGTCTCCAGGATATAATCCAATATGCTTTTTAAATGCTGCAAAATGAATTATATTTTGTTTATTCCAATAAGTTGGCATACTCCAGGAAATACGTTCTTCAGCATATGGGAGTGCTTCACGAATTGTATCTCTAATTTGATTTAATAATGGCCAAAGCTCCTCTGATTGCATACTAATATAGTCGTCAATAGTTTTAGGTTTTTCACTGCAGTAATGGTCTTGGTTGGTATTCTTGAACTCTTTGCCGCATTTATCACATTTCCACATATTAGATCTTCCTCACTCTCACTCTAATTATTATCTTCATTATAAATATTTTACTCAATAACTTATTAATTTATATAGCTTATAAAAATTATTTGCTTTATTAATTATAACATATTCTGTAAACAAATCATTGATTATTCAACTTTATAATTCTATTAATGAAATAGGATTAAGATTGCAATTATCGCTGGTGTAGAAAGAATTATCACTGTAATAATGAATATTAATTTTATATATTTACTTATTGTATTTTCTTTAATTAAGCTAATTCTTAAAATCAATAATGAAGCAATTAAAATAATAATAGCAATAATACCATATGCCATAAAGGTAAATGTACCTGTCATTGTTGATTTTCCAACACTAACTTCATATAAATTTATTTGATATTTTCTTATAGCTCCTATACATGTTATTAATATAAATAATATAAGCGGGTAAAATTTCTTCACTAATCTCATATACAAAATCACCTCTCTATCATATTTCTACACAAATAAAACTATACCTTTATATCATAATTATATTTTCATAAGAAATAAGATAGACTTTTAAATCCTATCCTAGATAATTAAAACTCGAAAACTGAAGGAAAGAAATTATAAATAGTTATATACATATAAACTTTTTATAACTGCTCTAAAAGTAAAAAAGAAGCTTGTCTCCCTAAATAATTAGTTCAACAAGCTTCTTTTAATATTTATATTATGCTAAAAACATTTTTAAATCATCTTCAACATTTGTTATTCCACCGATTCCAAAGTTTTCAACAAGTACTTTAGCAACATTTGGTGAAAGGAATGCTGGTAGAGTTGGTCCTAAGTGGATATTCTTAACTCCTAAGTATAGTAATGATAATAATACTATAACAGCTTTTTGTTCGTACCATGCAATGTTAAATGCTATTGGTAATTCATTGATATCTTGTAATTCAAATACTTCTTTAAGTTTTAATGCAATTAATGCTAATGAGTATGAATCGTTACATTGTCCTGCATCTAAAACTCTTGGAATTCCACCGATATCTCCTAAATCTAATTTGTTATATTTGTATTTTGCACAACCTGCTGTTAATATAACAGTGTCTTGTGGTAATGCTTTTGCAAAATCTGTGTAGTAGTTTCTTGATTTAGCTCTTCCGTCACATCCTGCCATTACGAAGAACTTCTTAATTGCTCCTGTCTTAACAGCATCTACAACTTTATCTGCAAGTGCAAATACTTGATTATGAGCAAATCCTCCAATGATTTCTCCCTTTTCTATTTCTGTTGGAGCCTTACAAGTCTTAGCAAGTTCAATTATTTCTGAGAAATCCTTAGCTTGTCCATCCACTCCATCTATGTGCTTACATCCTGGGAATCCTGCAGCTCCAGTTGTAAATACTCTAGCCTTGTAGCTATCCTTTGGTGGTACTATACAGTTAGTTGTCATAAGGATTGGTCCATTGAAGCTTTCAAATTCTTCTTTTTGCTTCCACCATGCATTTCCATAGTTTCCTACAAAGTTATCATATTGTTTGAATTTTGGATAGTAATGAGCTGGTAACATTTCTGAGTGAGTATAAACATCTACTCCAGTTCCTTTTGTTTGCTCTAATAATTGTTCTAAGTCTTTTAAATCATGACCTGAAACTAATATTCCTGGCTTATTTCCAACACCTATATTAACTTTTGTTATTTCTGGGTTTCCGTAAGTTCCAGTATTAGCACTATCAAGTAGAGCCATACCGTCTACCCCTACTTTACCTGTTTCTAAAGTTAAAGCAACTAACTCATCTGCAGTTAAAGTATCATCTAATAACTTAGCTAAAGTTTCTTGCATAAATGCACTTACTTCTTCATTGTCATAGCTTAATTCATTAGCATGTTTCATGTATGCTGATAAACCTTTTAATCCATAAGTTATAAGTTCTCTTAAACTTCTTACATCTTCATTTTCAGTTGCTAATACTCCAACTACTGCTGATTTTGCATCATATTCTTCTCTTGTAGTAGCTGTCCATAATGCTGCTTCTGATAAACCATCTTTATTTGATAATTTAGCTAATAATTCTTCTTTTATTTCTAAAACTCTTTTTACTCTATCATAGAATATTTCATCATCAAAGTTAGCATTAGTTATAGTTGTAAATAGATTTATAGTTATGAAATGGTTAACTTCAGCTGAAATTTCTTTTCCTTCTTTTCTAAGTCTAGTTGTAACCTCTGATAATCCTTTTGTTGTATATACTAAAAGGTCTTGCATTCTAGCAAGGTCTGGTGACTTTCCACAAACTCCGAATTGAGTACATCCTGTACAACCTGCTGTTTCTTGACATTGGAAACAGAACATTTTATTTTCCATTTAAAAATCCTCCTTGATAATATAAACTTAATTTATTTCTTTCTTGATTACATTATATGAGGATTTTAATCGGAATTCGGTAACAAGCGTTACCAAAAAATTAAAACTTTTAAAATTAATAAATTAATTTAGTAAGACTGGATTAATTTAAGAGTTCTAAACTTACCAATATGTCATTAATTATCAATTATTAACAAAGCCTCTTCCTTTCCATTTTCCTGTTTTCCATCTTATTAGTACTAGTATTGCTCTAAACCATTCATCTATAGCAAATGATATCCACACTCCTACAAGTCCTAAATTTAGTTTCACTCCAAGAATATATGCTAAACCAACTCCAAACGTCCACATTGAAAATACTCCTATATATACTGGAAATTTAACATCGCCTGTTGCTCTTAATCCATTAATTCCAACTATATTTATACATCTTCCTGGCTCTAATATTATTTCTATTATAAGTACCATTACTGCTATATATATTATTTCTGAACTACTTGTTAAAAGCCCTAAAATACTTTTCCCTAAAATAGCTATTAAGAAACTTATAGATATTGATACTATCATTGCTTTTCTTAAGGTATAAATACATAATTTATATGCTTTGTTATCTTCTTTACTCCCTACTAAATTCCCTATTAATATACTTCCTCCTTGCCCTATTGCTGATGCAAATATATAGCTAAAACAAACTATTGTACTAACATAGCTTTTGGCAGCCATACTACTTACCCCCATAAGATTTATAAAACTCGTTATAACTAATTGAGATAAATTATATGAAATTTGTTCAGAAGCTGATGGAATACCAATCTTAAGTATATTTATAAGATGAATTTTAGGAAATGGTTTAAACATAGATATCTTAAATTTATTTAAAATCAAATCATAAATTGCTTTTCCTAAAATTATTAGTCCTACAATCTTACTTAAAATAGTTGCTAAAGCAGCTCCTGCAACCCCCATACTTGAAAAGCCAAGTTTTCCAAATATAAGTATATAATTTAGTATTATGTTTATAATATTCATAATAATAGTTGCATTCATACATATCTTAGTTAAACTATGGGCTCTTAATATAGCTGTAAATGTCATAGTTATTGCTTGAATAAATATAAATCCACCAACTATTTTTAGATATTGATTTCCCAAATACATTAGTTCTGGAGGGCTATTTAATAATTTCATCATTCCTGATCCAGCAAAGAACATTACTAAGCTTACAATTAAACCTATAATAGTATTTATGCCTATAGATATTCCCGAAACTTGAATTATAGTTTTTTTCTCACTTTTTGCACCTAAATATTGAGATATTAAAATAGATGTACCAGCTGTTATTATTCCAAACATAAGGTTTAACATCCATATTATTTGATTAGCCACTCCTACTGCTGCAACAGAATTATCAGAATACCGCCCTAACATTATTGTATCAACACTACCTAATAAAGAAAAAAGTGCACTTTCTATAAATAAAGGCCATGTTATCCTTTTTAATTCTTTCTTTAAATTCTCCTGAATTTCCATAATCTCCTCCATACCTTAAAGTTATTCTTATATACTGAAATTCATTTCTTTTTGTATTATACTGTTATTAATACTATTTTTCTCGTTTAAAATTGCTTATAATTATAATAATTCTGCTCTATTTTTTAAAAGGAGATATTATGGATACTAAAAGTTATTTACAACTTAAAGAACAAGTTAATCATGGAAACTTAAAATTACCTATGGAAGTTTATCACGTAGAGTTTAGAAATTCAGCTGATTTTTATTCACACTGGCATGATGAAATGGAGTTTATATACATACTTAATGGTTCTGCAGAAATTTGTATAGATTTTAAAGTATTTAATGTAACTACTGGAGATTTTGTTATTATTCCTAATGGAGCAATCCATTATATGATAGGTAAAGAAAATACAAAAATATCTTATATAGCCCTTGTATTTAGTCTTTCATTAATTGAAGGTAATACTTTAGATTATTCTCAAATTAATTTTGTAACACCAATGATCCAAAATAAATTATTTTTTAAAAATGTTGTGACCAAATCAGATATAGGACATTCAAATATAGTTAATGCTTTTAATTTGTTAATTGAAAGCTACAATAATAAAGCTTATGGCTTTCAGTTATCAATTAAAGGAGCTTTATTTTCAATTTTTTCAACTATCTTTAAAGAAAATTATGTTAGCCTAAATGTAGATCAAGATAAAAATAATGACTTAGTTAAAGTTGAAAAATTAAAAGAAGTTATTAAATATATTCAAATCAATTATAAAAATTCTATATCTATTAAAGAATTAGCTGATATAGCACAGTATAGTGAATATCATTTTTTACGATTTTTTAAAGCTCAAACAGGTAAGACTTGTACTCAATATATAAATTATTTTAGAATTCAAAAAGCAACATTACTTTTATTGGATACAGATTTACCTATAACAGAAATTGGCTATGAAGTTGGTTTTGGTGATGTATCTTACTTTATTAAAATCTTTAAAAAATTCTTATCAATATCCCCTACTAAATATAGAAAAACAAATTTATTTTAGTTCACAGTGCACAACTCACAGTTCACAATTTTCAAATCTCAACTAATTAATAACTGTGCCTTGTGAACTGTGCACTGAAAAATGCTTCTAAATTCATATCATATGTTCATTTGAAAACTTAAAGAAGTAAAACAAAAAAGTAGTAGATAGTTAAACTTTGAAAACAGCTTTACTTCCTTTATTTGTTGAGCTTACTTCAAGTTTAGTTTCTATTCTATCTTTTAATTCTTGAACGTGAGAAATTACTCCAACAATTCTTCCATCGTCTTGTAAGTCTATTAAGCATTCAATGGCTGAATCTAAGGACTCTGGATCTAGAGTTCCGAAGCCTTCATCTATAAACATAGTATCTAATTGGATGCCTCCTGAATAACTTTGGACTACATCTGCAAGTCCTAAAGCCATAGATAATGATGCTTTAAAAGATTCGCCTCCAGACAAGGTTTTTACATCTCTAGATTTACCTGTATAATTATCAAATACCTCTAAATCTAACCCTTGACCCTTTCGCTTATCCCCTAACTCTTCTTTTCTTAAAAGTTCAAATCTATTGCAAGTCATTTGTGAAAATCTTATATTAGCGGCTTCAATTATATCTTCAAAATAAGCTGCTAAAACATATCTTTCAAAACTTATTTTTCTTGGGTTATCTCCATTGATTACTTTTGCAAGTTTTCCTACTGTCTTATATCTTTCTTCATCTTGCTGTATTAATTTATTATAATTAATACATTCTCCAATAATCTTTTTATTTTGGCTTATTCTTAAGTAAATTTCCTTTTCAGATTTTTCTAAGTTAATTCTCTCATTATTTTTAACTTCCAAAATCTCTTCTATAGTTCTTATGTCAATCTTATTTAAATTCTTACATTCTTCTAAAGACAAATTATAAATTTTTTCAGCATTTGATAATTCAATATTAAACTTACTTATATCCTTTTCCAAGCTATCTATTTCTATTTCTGTCATCCTACTTAAAGAATAATCATTATAATCTTTAAAGCCTAATTGTAAGACTTTTTCTTTAAATAATTTCAGAGCTTCATCTAATTCCATCTTCGAATTTTTAACCATTAATTCTAATGAATTTTTATTTCCATTTTCTTTATCATAAATAGTTTTAATATTGTTAAATTCCTTCTCTGCCTTTAAATAGTCTTCTTTTAACTTTTCAAGGCTCCTATTTATCTTGCTTTGTTCTTCTTCTAACTCATCAACACTTCTTATTGCTCCTTTAAATTCATTAACTATATTTTGTAAGTTTACTTCTTGAGCTTTCACTTCACCTTCTTTTGATAATAGTTCCTTATTCCTATTTTCTAGCTCAACTCTTAATTCTTCAGTATATTTTTCTATGTCTTGCTTTTGCTTTAATTTAGATGATTCTAATAATACTATTTTTTCTATGTCTTGTTTTCTTTTAATTATTTTATTTAAATTATTGTTATTATTCTTAATTTCAGTACTAACCTTATCTATAGATATTTCAACATTATCTTCAAGATTTTCTTCACTAAATATTTCTATAAATATAGGTTTTATAGCTTCATCTTTAAGTGAATTTATTTCTGATTGGATTTTAGTAAGTTCCCTATAATAAGATTCTCTTTTTTCATACAGCTTATCAACTAATACCTTTGCTTCTTTTACAGCTGCTTCATTTATACTATCAGCTTCAATAACTGCAAGCTTTGGATGATGAATAGATCCACAAACTGGACAGCTTTCCCCTTCCATTAAATCTTTAGCTAATATTCCTGCTTGATTTCTTCTAAAAGTTTCTTCTAATTTCTCATAATTTTTTTTCTTTTCTTTATATTCTTTGTCTGCTTTTTCATAAAATTCTGTTCCCTTTAAATGTCTTTGACTTTCTAATTTATACTTTTCTAATGAGCTTAAAAGTTTATTAAGTTTTTCTTGTTTAGAGGTATTAGTTATTTCTTCTATAGATAGTGTGTTTTTTTCTTCTTTTAATTTATTAATACTTTCTAATTCTTCTAATAATGATTTTATTAAATCATTATTCTTATTTCTATCCACATCAATTTGTTTAATTCTTTCAATAATATGCTGTGATTCTTTTTTTAGTTTATCAAGCTTTTCTTTATTACTTTGATAGTTTAATGATTTTTCTTTTAATTTCTCAATTTCATCAAGTTTTTTTCTTAAATCATTTTTTAATTCTTCTTTTTCATTTTCTATTTTTAAATTTCTTTCTGCATTTTCAAATTGTTTTTTATATTTCTCTAAATCTTCTATACTTTTTTTTAAGGTTTCTTCAACTCTAAGTAATGCTATTTTCTTTTCTCTATATTTATCTTCAAAACTTAAGGCTGTTACAGCTTTTTTACCATTCTCTAATTTTATACTTTTAGTTTTATATTCATCCTTTAATAAAGTTAATTTATCTAAGTCTAATTTATATTTTTCTAAATTATCTATTTTTTTATTTATATCATTGGCTAAAACTAACTCTTTTGAGATATTATTAATTTCTAAATTTATATCTTTTAAATTTTTCTTTATTAAATCTTCTTCAACTTCATCTTTATTTACTGCATCTTCAAACTTTGAAAGTATTAATTCTATATTCAAATCCTTAGCATTTATAATTCTTCTTAGTTCATCATCATCTTCTCTACATAAAAATGATTTTACTCTATTTTCTCTATCTCTTTGTATTTGCTCTATAGACTTTTGAGATTATTAGCTTCTATTTTTATATTTTGTTGTATATCTGAAAAAACCTTAGTTCCAAAGATTTTTCTAAAAATCTCTTCTTTCTTATCACTATCTGAATTTAATAACTTTTTGAATTCACCTTGTGGAATCATAACTAATTGTTTAAATTGTTCACATGTAATTCCTAATATTTCTTCAATTAATTTAGTAACTTCCTTTGGTCCTGTTACTGTTTTGTCTCCAATTTTAATTTCAGCAGAAGGCTTACTTTCTGTAAATCCATCACCTCTTTGCTTAGCTCTAAAGTATTGTGGTGATCTTTTTATATAATAATCCTTATTTCTAAGTGAAAACCACAGTTCTACTTCAGTTGGAGTTGATTTATCGGCAAAGTCACTTCTTAAATTTTTACCATCTCTTTCACTACCACTTGCTTCTCCATATAAAGCAAAATTTATGGCATCAAAAATTGTAGTTTTTCCAGCTCCCGTATTACCTGTAATAACAAACATATTCTTACCATCAAGGTTTGCTTCAAAGTCTAATTCTTGTTTTTCTGCATATGGTCCAAAACCTGTTATTACTAGTTTTCTTATCTTCACCTTACTCTCCTCCCTTTTCTGCTGACTCTATTATTTGCTCAATAATATTCATCTCATCTTCACTACAAACTTCATCCATTATATCTTCATAAAAATTCTTAAATAAAGTTATTTTAGATTTTTCTTTTATATTAGTTGCTACATTCCTACTACTATTTCGTGAAACTCTTTCTTCTCTAGTTAGCTCCATAACATTTGGATATATACTTCTAAGCTTTGCCATTGGGTCTAAAAGCTCACCTTTATCTTTAAGTATCACCTTAATATAATCCTCATAATTTTCAGATGAATTATCAAAACCTTTAATAATTTCCTCTAATGTTCCAGTTTTTATTCTAAAATCTCTTCTAGGTTTTAAATTATAAATTTCTAACTCTATATCTCCCTTTTCATTTATATCTACAATTGTTATACCTTTTTTTTGATTTACTTCTGAAAATGAATATTTCATAAGTGAGCCTGAATATCTTATTTTATCACTTCCAACCTTTTGAGGTCCATGCAAATGTCCAAGTGCTGTATAGTTAAACTTTTCAAAATGCTTTGAATTAATATACTCAGTTCCACCTATGGAAAGAGGCTTTTCTGAATCACTTTCTTCTAAAGTTTCAAAGTTATCTTCTTTCATTTGAGTTACATAACCATGAGCAATTGCAATATTTCTTTCATCTTCATTAAAATCATTTAATATTTCAGAAATTATTCTTTGCATAGCCAAATCATGATTTTTTATATTTTCATCTTCAAATAAGTCTCTAACAACAGGTACATCTGCATATGGTATTGGGTAAAAATTAACTTTCCCATGCTCATCTTCTAAAACTATTTTCTCTATTTTTCTTTTTAAATTCCCAGTTATATATAGCCCACTATCACATAATAATGAACTTGCAAATTCAACTCTTTCATTGCTATCATGATTTCCTGCTAAAGCTATTACCTTAGTATTTAAATCCTTAACTATTTTTCTCATAGTTTTATTTAATAATTCAACAGCATGAACTGGTGGAACTGACCTATCGTATAAATCACCTGCAATTATAACAACATCTGGTTTTTTCTTTTCAATTGCTTCATAAATTTGATTTATTATAAATTCTTGATCTTCTGTCATATAAAATCCATTAACAAGCTTTCCTATATGCCAATCTCCCATATGAAAAATCTTCATAATATCACCTCAAATATTTACATAATATAGGTAATTATATCACATTTATGTTAATTAATATTTTACAAATAACAATTAATAACTTATTGTGAATTTATAATTTTTCATTTATTTTCTTTAAAGACAAAAGATGCCTTTAGATATAGTATTACAGATATGAATATGAAAATTTTATTATGGTATTATTAATTTCTTATGTTATATAATTAAATTATAAGTTATATTATTTACATTATGAGGAGGATTTTTATGCAAGACCCATACAAAATATGTCCTACTTTTGAAACGGAAACTTTTATTATAAGACTCGTTTCGGAAGAAGATTCTGAAGGGCTACTTAAATGTTATTCTGATAATAAGGCACAAAAATTTTTTAACTCTGATAGGTGTACAGGTGATTTCTGTATTTACACAATTGAGGATATGTTACAATGCATAAGAGCTTGGATATATGCATATTCTCAACAAGAATTTATACGCTTTGCAATTATAGATAAATCACTATCTAAAGCTATTGGAACAGTAGAAATGTTTGGTTATGTTGGTAAATATAAAATCAAAACAGGAATACTCCGAGTTGATGTGTCTTCTCAATACGAAAGTGAAAATAACTTAAATGAAATATTTAGTGTTTGTAACGAGAATTTTTTTGATTTGTTTAAGGTTGATATAATTGCAACTAAGGCAATACCTAAAGCTGTTGAAAGACGAAAAACATTATTAAAAATGGACTTCAGTGAAGGCAAGGTATATGAAGGAGAACACTATTATTTGCGTTCAAAATAAGCATAATCTACATTAAACTAAGCGAAATAAAAACTCCAAAGGCTATTTTGGAGTTTTTATTATTGATCCATATTATAATATATTATACATTCTCAAAAAATTTTATCTCTAATAATTTTTATAGGCTTAAACTTGATAATATATACTTCTCTTCTAACTAAATTTCAAGAAACTTTTTCAAATCAGCTGATAACTTTTTTGCATCTTCGTATCCTTGATTATATATTAATTCTAATTTTTCTTTATCTTTTTCAAATCTACTAACTTCTAAAGGACTACTTGGCCTTATAACAAAACATTTTCCTTCTGCTTCTAATTCATCTATTTTATCTAATGTATCATTATATATTTTATATCTATTTTCCATGGCATTAATAAGCCCTTGATGATTCTTATATTTTCTTTTTATTATAGGCATCATCTTGTTTTTGCCTTTTCTATATCCTTTATGCTGAGTTAGTATAACAACATGCTTTTTAATTCCATCATCTATTGCTTTTTGTATTGGTATTGGTGCAGCTATTCCACCATCCATTAGCTTTTTATTATCAAAGTCAATTACTTTAGCAACTAATGGTAATGAAATAGATGCTTTTATTGCATCATATCCATCTTCATTAAAATCTTTAATATGATAAAATTCAGGAAGTCCTGTTCTACAATTTGTTGCTCCAACTATAAACTTAGCTCCGGAATTTTTAAATCCTTCATGATCAAATGGCTCTAATTCATTTGGTATAATATTAAATAGCATCTCCATACCAAAAGCTGATCCAGTTTTAATTAAATTGCTAAAGCTTAAATATCTTCTATCATTTATATAATTTAAATTTACTCTATAATTTCTCTTATGTTGCTTTGAAATATATGAAATACAGTTACATGCTCCTGCTGATACTCCTACGCAATATTTTATATCTATTTTTTCGTCTAATAATAAATCTAATACTCCAGCTGTATAAACGCCTCTCATTCCTCCCCCTTCTAGAATAAGAGAGGTACTTTCCACATTTTCCACTTTAATTCCTCCAATTTCTTTCAAATAACAATTTACACTGCACAATTACCAATTATAATATTATAATATCACTTTTTTAAAATATATTCGAGTAATCATCTTATACAAAAAATTGAATTAATTTTCATTTATATAAAAAT
>NZ_ASRV01000140.1 GCF_000401215.1 Clostridium sartagoforme AAU1
GAACCTTCTAAAATTCATATCTTGTTTAACTTGCGCAAAGGAACCTTCTGCTTGAATACTCCTATTCATTCTTAGCAAGCAACCTTCATCACTAATTATTCTCTCTAAGTCTTCTTTTCTTTGACGATTAAATTTTTTTGAGGTTTCAAATTTTTTAGTTCTTTCTTCTAAAGGTGTTTTGCAATTATTTCCTTTAATGCATTTGCTTTTATATTTACAATCACTACAATCTTCACATGTATAAATTGTTTTTTCACTTTCATATCCTGTTTTTGATTTTCTTAATTTTACGCCTTCCATTTTTAACTTTTTACCATTCTGACATATGAAAATATCATTTTCAGGATTATAATCCATATTTTCTATTTTACCAATATCATTTTTATATTTTCTCGTTTTTGATAATTCGTAGTTAGCAGGTTTAATAAATGCTATTTGATTATTATCTTCAATAAAAGAATAATTTTCTTCACTTTCATATCCAGCATCAGCAACAATTTTTAAGTATTTAAAATTTAAATGTTCCTCCATAGTTTTTAAAAATGGTATTAGAGTCGTTGTGTCTGTGGGCTGAGGCCCTACCGTAAGCCAAGTAATGTATTCTGAATCTACTCCATGTTGTACATTATAAGCAGGTTTAAGTTGTCCATTTTTCATAGCATCTTCCTTCATTCTCATAAATGTAGCATCAGTATCTGTTTTTGAATAGCTATTTCTATCACCGCAAGTGTACACTTTCTGATTATATTCTTTAAATTTTGAAAGATACTCTTCAAGTTTTTCTATAGACTTTTGTAGTGTAGTTTTTCTTTTACCACATCCGTGGACGAATTCTATACCTTCTGATCTCTTCAACTCATAAAGCTTTTTTCTTAGCTTCTTCACATGTTTAATTTCTACTTTATCTTTATAAATTAATTTAATTCCATAAAGTTCTTCAGATTCTTTTACAAGGTCGGCTAATTTAATTAATAACTTTGCCATGTTTTTTGTAACAGCTTTTTTCCAAACAAAAGTATATTTATTTGCACAAGCTTCTATTTTAGTACCATCAATAAATATGTTGTTACCTGATACTTCTCCTATTTTATAAAGAAAATTAGTCATTTCAGCTAAAATCTTTTCAGAACATGGGGCGAAATGTAAACTTCTAAACCTTGCAAATGTTGAGTGATCCGGAGCGGAAGCCCCTTCTAGTAAAAACATAAAATTTATATCTCTACGGCAAGCTAGCTCAATATCACGTGAAGAATAAATTCCATTCATATAAGCGTATAGCATAATTTTCAGCATTTTCATGGGCGATACTTGATTTTCTCTTATTCTAAAATAAGTAGAATATAGCTCAGTCAAATCCATCTCCTCTACAAACTGGCTTAGTAATCGCACAGAATCATTACTTGGAATTATGCAATCAATATCAAAAGGAAGTTTTAGTTGATAAACCTTTTGATTTAAAGTATAATTTTTTCGTAAGATTTTTTTTATAGGCATGAAAAATATTTTACCATAAGTCCTAGACTTTTAAAGTCTGGGATTTATTTTTTTCATCAAAAAGGAGCTTCACACTAATTATTTAGTGCGACAGCCCCGAAAATATATTTTATTTAAAAATCTCTTAAAAATTTTTCTTTATAATTCTTTCATTTCTAATTACTTTGACTTACAAAATCTTATGCTGCTTCACTAGAAAATACTTCGTATATATCTTTTCTTCTTGCTTTTGATAATGCTTTAGCTAGTGCGTATGAAATAGTTCCATCAACAAAATGATGTAAAATAGTTCCTACAGCTACTACAACTATAAATTGATAAACTGAAAAACCAAATGGTATAACTATAAGTCCTTCTAAAATTCCATGAATAGGTGCTGTTATAGCTATTGCCTTCTTAAAGTTTTTATCCTTTGTAACTATTTTTGCTCCTATATATCCAACTATTATATGCATAGACGCCCTAGCTGCAACAACTAATGGAGTTGTTATAAAGAATCCAAGTGCAGAACCTACTCCTACGAATATAGCCACAGATGGTGATATTAGCATCGCTAAAAACATTGGAACATGTGAGGCTATAGTTGCTGTAAAAGGTCCTATAACTATCTTTAAAAATCCAAATTGTGTTGGAATTATAATTGCAATTGCTGTTAATACTGCTGCAAAAACCATTTTTCTTACTCTTTCTCTGCTTTCCATATAAAAAATCCCCTCTCCATACTAGTGTATATACATTAGTATATTATATATGTTTCCATTTGTAAATATTTTATTTGCACTATTATAAACAAAAGAAACTCATTATAAAATTTAATGAGTTTTTTTGTTAATATTTTTATATTTATTTATAGATTTTTTCCTGTATTTATGCTTATATTTACTGGATAAAATATTCCTTCATATACTTTGTTTATTTTATTTCTAGACAAAATAAATATTATTATAAACGGGCTTATTATAATTAATATATTTTGTATTATACTAATATTCCATCTTGGTATGAAGAAATAAACTAACACAACTAAATAAATATGAAAAATATATATGTTCATAGTTGCTTTACCTATTTTTGAGAAAAACTTTTCTTTACTAGGAACTAAACTTATAACACAAATACTAAACACAATTGCTGAAATGTATAATAATACTCTAAATATAGTTCCTTTTATTAAAGATAATCCCAATGCATTATATGAATAGGAATTATATAAAAATTTATAATCTACAAATTTATTCTCAACTATAAATACTGCAAATAATAAAAATAACATTAATATAATTATGGATAGTTTATTATTAAAAGTTTTTATCTTATTTAAATGTTCTTCTTTAGCATAATAACCAAGTAAAAAAAATGGCAAAAATACAATGGTTCTTGATATAGACAAAATACTTCCTATACTAGGAATTAATCCAACAAAAATTCCTATAATAAAGCTGACGCCTAAAATATATCTTATTTTAAGCAAATACTTTAAAGAAACTCTCCAAAAAATAAGCTTAATAAATACCACAGTGTCCATCCTGGATATATTAAAGAAAACATATTTTTCTTAGTACCTATATAAACAGCTAAGTACCAAATCATATTAAAAATTACATAAGGTATCAATAAATTTTTGATAGATTTTCTTTTCATTTTATAAAAATTCTTTGATAGATATCCTGAAATAAATATAAAAAGTGGACATATGAAAATAAATAATAATAAAATAAATAATATANANANANAATAATAATATATTATTNTATATATATATAGTCTACTAACTAACTAAATAAATAATAATAATAACT
>NZ_ASRV01000141.1 GCF_000401215.1 Clostridium sartagoforme AAU1
TATATATAGACATCAAAATATTACTATCTTTTATGTAATATTCAATTACGTGTCCAAATACTACGAAAAATATCAATATAACCTTCAAATTGTCCAACAAATAATTTCTTGTTTTAATATTTCTCATATATCTTCAATAAAATCTAAAATTATTTTAGATTCATTTTCTCCTTTACCTATTACTAATGTTATAATATCTGAATGATATTTATCCTCTAAAATCTTTAATTTAGCATTTCCACCTAAATCCCTTATCTTATTTACAAAACTAATAGAATTTTCAATATCTATTAATGGGTCCTTTTTCCCATGCAAACACAAAACTGGTATATTAATATCATTATTTTCTAATAATTTTATAGGATTTATTTCTATTAATGATAATTCCTTTCCTAAATAATTTTCTATTAACAGAACCGAGTGTTTTGACTTACATTTTTCAAAATCAAGAACTCCTGCTAATGTGATCAACCCACAAAAAATGTTTTTCTTAATATTAAATTCTTTTTGTTTCTTAAAATTAAATACTATATTAGTTGCAAGTTCTCCCCCTGCTGAAAATCCCATAACTATGATTTTCTTATTTCCTATTTTACATTGATTAGATAAATAATGACTTATTGCTGTAAATACATCATTTATCTGCTCTGGATATTTATATAAAGGTGCAAGTCTATAAGCTGGAAGTACAACGGTGTACCCTTTATCGCAGAAAAACTTTCCTATATAACTTGAGGTTTTGGGGCTTCCATGCCACCATCCTCCTCCATGAATAAAGAATATTATAGGTTTATTTATATCTCCATTATAAACTCTATAATATTGTTTTATATTTTCTCCATATTTATAAGTTTTAAAATCAACTTTTTTACTTTGTATATTTTCATTTAAAATTTTGTATGTTATTGGTAGCATCTTAAACTTTTCTTTTATTCTGTTACTTATCATATTTTTTCTCCTGGAAATTTTATATAACTTGCATAGGATCCATTAATATCTAATATATTTATTAATATATCTGCTTAGATTAATACTCTACATTATAAATTACTTAAATACTAATTTTAATTAAGTGTAGGGTATTTATTGCAGCTTATATACTAATTTACTATACGAGGTAATTCTATGTTAGACAATAATTCTTTTATTCCTCTATTATTATCTTTAATAGCTGGGATGTCCACAATAATTGGAGCTTTTATTGTATTTTTTTCTAAAGCTCAAAATAATAAACTTATAACTTTCGCCTTAGGATTTTCTGCCGGGGTAATGATTACCGTTTCATTCACAGACTTATTTATTTCTGCTGAAGACACTTTAATGAAATTCACTGGTAAGTTTAATGGAGTTATATTATCAATATTCTTTTTATTAATTGGAGCATTTATGGCCCTATTAATAGATCAGTTAATTCCTGATAAGCCTAATATTATTCATTCATCTGGGAAATTATATAGGGTTGGATTTGTATCAATGATTGCCCTAATGATACATAACTTTCCTGAAGGTATTGCTACATTCGTATCAGGCTATGAAAATACTACTTTAGGTATATCAATAGCTTTAGCAATAGCACTTCATAATATTCCTGAAGGCATTTCAATAGCTATGCCTATATATTATTCTACTAAAAGTAGATATAAGGCCTTTAAATATACTTTCTTTTCTGGTCTTGCCGAACCAATAGGTGCTTTACTAGCATTTCTGTTTTTAAGACCATATATAAATGAATTAATCTTATCAGTAATTTTCGCAGTAGTGTCAGGTATAATGCTTTATATTTCATTTGCTGATCTTATACCTGCTTCTAGACAATATGGGTATAATAAAATTCATGTATTTTCAATTTTTTTAGGAATATGTATAATTCCATTAAGCCACATTTACGTGCATTAAAGGTACTGTCAACCAATGAAAATTTAATTATCAACTCTTAAATGGGCTGTCTATGCGACAGCCCATTTATCTATCTTCCATCTTCAACCATAAGATATCCCATATTAGGCTCCTTGTTTACTAAACCTATAATATATATGGTATAAAATTTTCCATTTCTAAGAGTTTTTTGACTTATATATCTTGACAACCCTATTATGGCTGAAAAGCTAAATTTAAAATCATATATTGCTGGTGATAACGGATAATATCCAGTTTTTTCTAAATACTCTACATTTCCGAAAAGTATCGTATTATTTGGCAATGATAATGTTAATAAAGGTGCATTAGGTGATAAATGTATAAATCTTAAAAAACAACTTGTTAATTCCCCCTCAACACTTGCATCATTTAATACAAATATATCAATATTATTATTTAAAGATACTATACTAATGGTGCTTGTAGTATTAGGTAAAATTTCTATAGTTTTACTAAACAAAGGTCTAGCATAAGTCCCTGCAGAATATATTTGAACTTCATAACTATCTGATGATATATTTTCATAGCAGGTTATATCTGAAAATACTAAATTTTCTCCCATTAGATTTCCTGTTAAATAAATATCTACAGCTTGTTCTGATGGTATAGCATGTAAAATCCTTATTTTGCTTTGTAAGTTTGGTAAATTTTCACTAAATAACAAATCTATTCACCTCACTCTTTATTAGAAAACTTTAAAGTTAAGCTAATTATTTTCCTTATTATTAAGGAAGCTATTGGATACGGAATTTTATATATTTTTAATGTAGACATTATAGAACCATAATCTTCCTCTATCTTTTTGAAAATATTATCTATATCGCTATTATTAGATTCTCTATAAATACTTTCATAATCATTTCCTAAGTCTAAGTCTCTTAAAATTTTCATATGAGGGGGTTCGAAGCTATATTTATCGCTATTTATTGATTCATTTATTTTTTCATAATCTCTTATATAATCATCTATATTTTTATTAATATTATAATTTATATCCATAGGATCTAATTTAAAATTATTTTGGAATCCACTATTCATATTAACTGAATTCGGTATATCATAAGTTGGTGGTATATTAGCAGGTTTCAAATTAGTATTGTTTGGATATCCAAAAGTAGGAACCATATTTGTAAAATTCATATTTGTATTAATCGGCATTCCAAATGCTCCTTCCATAGTCATAGGAGCCATGCTAATAGGGTTCGGAAATCCATAGGTTGGTACCATATTTGTAAAATTCATATTTGTATTATTAGTCATTCCAAACCCACCATCCATGGTCATAGGAGCCATACTAGTAGGATTCGGGAATCCATAGGTTGGTACCATATTTGTAAAATTCATATTTGTATTATTAGTCATTCCATTAGTCATACCTATATTTGTAGAATTCATATTTGCATTAGGAGAATTCATATACATAGGAATAAAGTTGTCATTATTTAAATAGTCAGAATCTATATAAGAAAACTCATTAGTATTTATATTATCATTAATATTCTGCCAACTACCGTTAATACTATTTGTATTATTATTTGTAATGTCATTTGGCATTCCAAACATTCCAGTATTCATATTTCCGTTTGTATTTCCATACATTCCAGTATTCATATTTCCGTTTGTTGTTCCAAACATTTCATTTCCCATATTATTGCTTTCCCATACATTATTCATGTTATTAATATCACCTGTATTAGACGTTGAATTTAAATTCATATTAGTTCCTATATTATTTAAATTATCATTTGAACATTTGGCCTCTTTATTATATGAATATAGCTCTTCCGAAATAGTTTCTGATGGATACTCCAACTCAAAATTGTTATTTCCATTGCTATTATTATTTTGATTATTTTTTGTTCCATATTTACTATTATTCATACCATTATTAGATAAAATACTACTAGATATATATCCACTCCCATTAGCAGTGCCTTGATTATAGCTATTAGTAATTGTATTAGTATCATAAGTATTAAGTGTATTTTCACCTGTATAACTAATGCTTGGTATATAATCTATTGATTCTAGAAAACTTTCATCTAATTTTTCACCATTTTTAGGTGAAGAGAATCCTAATATAAAATTATTAGTCATACTACTTATATTAGGAGAGTTCATATTTACTATTGGAAACCAACTAGAATCTTTTTCTGCAAATGGCTCTTTTATATTTAAAGGTATAAACTTTAAATCGTCATCATCTTCTTTTCTATTTGAATTATTATAATACATATATTTCCTCCAAAAAATCTTTCATTATAAGTATATGTTTTATATTTATATATGTTTCCTAATATTACATTAGAACCTACTACTTTTTACTTTAATAATCACCATCAATATATTAACTGAATAGGATATATGGGAGGTAGTGCTATGTTTAATTTAATGGATAATTCTTTACGAAATCTATTTATAGGACTTGATAAGAAAGTTCCTATATTAAATAAAAATTATATAATACCAATTAATTTTGATAATGCTGCTACAACACCTGTATTCAAAAGTGTTGTAGATAAAATTACTGAAGCATGTGAGTTTTATGGTTCCATAGGTCGAGGCCTTGGACAAAAATCAGAGTATTCTACAAAACAATATTTAGAATGTAGAAATTATATACTTGATTTTTTTAACGCTCCAAAAGATAAGTACACTGTTATATTTGTAAATAATACTACTGAGGGAATTAATAGGTTATCAAATATATTAATAGAAAATAAAAATGATATAATTATAACTACGCGAATGGAACATCATTCCAATGACCTCCCTTGGAGAGGAAAATGTAATTTAAAATATATAGAAGTAGACAATAATGGTAGATTAAATCTAGATGAGTTACAATACTTACTAGAAAAATATAATGGATTAGTTAAATATGTTACAATTACTGCTGCTTCAAACGTAACAGGATATATAAATGATTTGTCCTATATATCAAAACTTGTTCATAGTTATAATGCTAAGCTAATAGTAGATGGTGCTCAAATAGTAGCTCATAAAAAAATCAATATAAAGGGTTGCTCTACCGATGATTCTATAGACTTTTTAGTGTTTTCTGCTCATAAAATGTATGCTCCATTTGGAAGTGGTGCAATAGTTGGTTTAACGGAAACCTTTGAAAGATTAAATTCTGATTTTAAGGGAGGAGGAACTGTAGAAACTGTTTTAGATGATTCTGAAATATTATTACCACCTCCTGAAAAAAATGAAGCAGGTAGTCCTAATTTTTTTGGAGCAATTGCATTAGTAGAAGCAATGAAGGAAATTGATAGAATTGGCTTTGATACTATTGAAAAAAATGAAAAGTTATTGTTAAAAAGAGCATTGAACGGATTAAACTCTATACAAGGAGTTATAAATTATGCTGATATTGAAAATATAGACGACAGGCTAGGAATAGTAGTGTTTAACATTGAGGGAATGTATAATGCTGAAGTAGCTAAACTTTTGGCTGATCTTAGGGCAATAGCTGTAAGACAGGGAGCTTTTTGTGCGCATCCTTATGTAAAGAGATTGCTTAATTTAACTAATTCAGACTCTGTTAGGCATTTAGTTGATTCAACATGCAAAATGCCAGGAATGGTTAGAGCAAGTTTTGGATTATATAACTCGCTTAGAGAAGTGGATTTCTTTTTAAATACTGTGGATTTAATATGTAGATTAAGATCTTAAAATTTATCTTATATTTTAAGAGTTAAGCTAAAATAGAATATCTTAATAATCTAAATTACAAAGTCTCAATTGAGACTTTTTTGCTTAACTCTTCATAATTTGATTTATTTTCTTCTTGCTATTAAAAATTTTATTTTTATTCCTTGTTCACTAAACATATTTTCATGTTCTGTTCTAACATTTCCTTCAAAGTCACTATTATGTAAATCATATGTAATATATTCAATCTCAAAATTTGTTTCTTTAAAATACTCTACCGATTCTTCAAATAATTCATCATCATCTGTTTTAAAATATATTGTCCCATTTTCTGATAAAAAGTTCTTATAATTTTCTAACTGTTTAGTATAGGTAAGCCTTCTTTTTTTATGTCTTTCTTTTGGCCATGGATTACAAAAATTTATGTATATTCTTTCTATAATATCTTCTTCGCTAAAAACATCATTAATTAATGCTATTTCTTGTGCCATTAGCTTTAAATTATCTATGTTTGTATATTTATCATTATATGCCTTTTCTATATTTCTCTTTGCTAGCACTAATACCTCATCTTTAATATCAATGGCTATATAATTTATATCCTTATTTTCTGATCCATGAACAGCTATAAATGTTCCTTTACCACATCCAAGTTCCAAATATATAGGATTATCATTATTAAACAACTTTCTCCAATTTCCTTTATTATCACTTGGATTTGTTATAAAAAAATTGCAATCTTCTAATTCAGGTCTAGCCCATGGCTTTTTTCTTAATCTCATTTTATTCACTCCATATTATATATATACCTCAATTAATAACTAAATTATTATAATCTATAAGATTAAAATTTATTAAGCTTATTTAAATAAAGTATTAAAATTAAAGCACATATATTATTTAATTTTTTATATAAATTACTAAAATACTATTCATACTTAAAAGCTATAAATTTCAAAAATAGCTTATTTAAACATATAATATTTGTTACAACTTATATAATTCATAATTATTATACATTAATAATTAATAGTTCACAATTCATTGCTTACAGTTTTTTCAGTTGATACTAAAACTATTAGCAGATAGCA
>NZ_ASRV01000142.1 GCF_000401215.1 Clostridium sartagoforme AAU1
TATTTAATACTAATTATATTACTTATATATATCAGCTGCTAATGCTTCAAGTTTTTCATAATCTAATATTGTATAGCAATCATTTTCTTTCATTAAAATATTTTTATCGCATAAATTATTTAATGTTCTTAATAAATGTCTATAACTTGTTCCTAATAGTTCTGAAATTATAGTTAAAGTTTCGTCAAATCTAATAACTTTACTATTAGAATTTCCAATAGAAATAATATAACTTGCTAATCTGCTTTCTAATGGATACATTAAATTTATAGCTGAATTTCTTGAAGATCTTTTCAGCTTTTTCCCTAATGAACTACACAAAAAATTCAAAAGCTTCGTATCTTCATGATATATATTCTTTAATGTTTTTAAGGGTATTCCTAAACATACACATGGCTCTATTGCTTCCACATTACAGCTTGCAAGGTCATTAGTTATTAATTCTAGATCTCCTAATGTATCTAATTCTTTATAAAAGTCTAGTAATAATAACTTCCCATTTTTCAAACTTGAATATACCTTTGCTTTTCCTTCTACAAAAAACATAAGATATTCTACCTGACCTCCATCTCTAAAAATTAGTTCTCTTTTGCTAAAAAATAAAAGCTCCAAATTACTTCTTATATTATCATTAAACAAGTCTTCTATATTATGAAGTTTTATATACTTATTTATCAATTCTTTATCTTTTATCCTTCTCATTTTTTCTCCTTAATATAACAGTTTAATTTATATATGATAAGTATGACATATGTCCTAATAAAAATTAATCATTTTATGTTAAATTTATAAAAAAGATTTAAGGAGATTTTATATGTATAACTTTCTATCATTATTTACTGGAATTTTAATAACTCTAATGGTTAGTTTAAATGGAATTTTATCTGGGCGAATAGGCAATTACTCCTCTACTTTAATTGTCCACTTAAGCGGCTTTATTGTTATATCTATATTTATAATATATAAAAAATATAAAATTGATATAAAGAAAAGTATTCCACTAGTTTTATATAGTGGCGGAATAATTGGAGTACTTACTGTGATTTTCAACAATATAAGTTTTAATGTCCTAGGTGCTTCTTTAACTATATCAATAGCTTTATTAGGACAGACATTATCATCTCTAATTATAGATCATTATGGATTGATGAAGATGAAAAAAGTTAAATTTGAAAAGAAAAACTATTAGGCGTATCTTTTATTATGCTTGGAATCTATATTATGACATTTTTCTAGGAGGTATTTATATTATGTTATATATTTTATTAGCAATTTTATCTGGAGTATCTGTTGTTATATCAAGAATCATTAATTCTAAACTAGCTGAAGAAATTGGAACTTTTCAAGGAACATTTTTTAATTACCTTACAGGTTTAATAACTTCTACCATATTCCTACTTATAACTAAAGATTATATAAATATTCCTCCAATTCATGAATTAAATTTGCCTATATATTCTTATTTAGGAGGAAGCATTGGTATATTGGTTGTTGTTTTATCAAATTATACAACGCCTAAAGTATCATCTTTTTCCTTAACTTTACTAGTTTTATAGGCCAACTTTCTATTGGAATTATCATAGATTACTTTAATAGTAATACTTTATCAGTAGGAAAATTAATTGGTGGACTGTTCATTTTAATAGGCTTAACCTACAATATAGTAGTTGACCAAAAAATTGAAGAATCAAAGTCTATTGATATGTTAACGTAAATTAATATAAAAAGAAGTTGTCTTAAACTTTAATTTAAGACAACTTCTTTTTATAATTTCTCGTATATATTAGTTTTGACCAAAATATCTATCTAATAATCCCTTAAATGCTTGTCCGTGTCTAGCTTCATCTTTACACATTTCATGAACTGTATCATGAATTGCATCTAAGTTTAATTGTTTTGCTAATGTTGCTAAGTCTTTCTTTCCTTGACATGCTCCATGTTCTGCATCTACTCTAGCTTGTAAGTTTGCTTTTGTATCTGCTACTACTACTTCTCCTATAAGCT
>NZ_ASRV01000143.1 GCF_000401215.1 Clostridium sartagoforme AAU1
ATCCACATACTGTACAAACAAATTTCTTCATAATCTAAACTCCTCCTAATTTCCACATTATTTATATAATTAGATTATATATAATATTTATTAATTTTTATATAATCTCTTTTCGATGTTTTATTATATAATAATAATTATTACTTGTAAATAGTTTTTCTTAAATTTAATAAAAAATTTCTAATATTTAGTATTATACTATACTTCGTAAAAATATAATTAATTTATAATTAGCTTGAATACTCATTTAATATGGAATAACATTATATAATTATAATCAAAGGGAATATAAAATGAAAAGAAGATAGTTATCAAGTGATAAATGTTATATTTTTAAAATAAAACATATATTACTTAGTACCTATCCCCTATCATCTATAAGATCAAAAAAACTATTATTTGTCTATTTCAAATTTTGAACCTTATACTTATAAAACTTGCTACTACCATATTTATTAGTGTTTTATACTAATTACTTAGTGCTATTCACCAATATATTAATCTCTATATTTATTTACTTCTTTTTTTACGGATACTAATAGCTTATTAAGTTCGTGTATTTCTCCATCTTCTATTAGTTTATTTAATGAACTCTCATATCTACTTGCTTCAACAAACTTTCCAAGAGACGTTAGCGTTAATATATTATGCATTATACTTGATATTATATCAGATTTTATTTCAAATAATTTTTGAGCATCTTTTATTTCATCTTTTATATCTAACATTTGTTCATCTAACTCAAAAGCTGCATCTGCTGCCTTCTTTAATTTTTCTCTTACATTGTCAGGAAGTTGTTTTTTATATTTATAATTTAAGGAATGCTCTATAGTTGCCCAGAAATTCATGGCTAGAGTTCTTATTTGGAATTCTGCTAAAATTTCTTTTTGGCCTTCTGCCATATTAACTGGATATTTTATTATCATATGGTAGCTTCTATAACCACTTTCTTTTACGCTTCTAACATAATCTTTTTCATAAAGGATTTGCATATCCTTCCTTGCTCTTAATATTTCTACAACTCTATCTATATCATCTACAAATTGACACATAATTCTAATTCCAGCTATATCTTCAATTTCATATTGAAGTCTATCTATTGGAATCCCAAATTTATTAGCTTTTTCTAGAAGGCTTGATATCTCCTTTACCCTTCCTGTAACAAATTCTATTGGGGAATATTCATTTTTCTTTCTATATTCTTTTCTTATGCTTCTAAGCTTTACCTTTAATTCATCTACAGCCTGCTCATAAGGCATAAAAAAACTTTTCCAATCTTGAATCACCATATTTCATCACCCTTTTCAAACTTCACCTTAATCATTATATCAAAAATCTTTTAATGTGTAATCAAATTGTTAATTGAAATAAATATAATTTATTTCAATTTTATTTGTAAATGTTTTATAAACAAACTATATACAATATGATATAATTATATATGAGTTGTAATAAAACATTAATATTTAACTAAAATAAATTATTTTACACCTATATTCTAAGTTTTGCGTAGCAAAACCTCATCAATTGTTAACTATCAATTGTTAATTAAATTATATATGTAAAAATTAGAGGTGATAACTTATGATAAAGAATTCAGCAGATATAGATGCTAAAGAGTCGATAAACAAAGACGATAATAGTAACACAATTAAAAGTTTATTTCTTAAAGAAATATCCTGTCCAGTTTGTAAAAACTCATTTAGAACAGCAAGTGTAAAAGTTAATGCACCTAGAATTGCATCAAGGGACTCAGATTTATTTATAAGATACTCTGTTATAAATCCTTACCTTTATGAGGTCTGGCTATGTCCAACTTGTGGTTATGCAGCTTTAAAAGTAGATTTTAGTAAAATAAGAGAATTTCAAATAAAGCTTATTAAAGAAAAGATAACACCTAAGTGGGTTAATCGTGAATATGATATTCCTTTTACTGAAAAAATTGCAATTGAAAGATATAAGCTAGCTTTACTTAATGCCTTAGTCATTGAAAGTAAAAGTAGTACAAAGGCTATGATTTGTTTGAAAATTGCTTGGATGTATAGGTTACTAATGGATGAGGCTAATGAAAAAAATTACATAAAGCAATCATTAGTAGCTTTTAATGATACATTTATAAATGAAAAACTTCCAGTCTATGGACTAGATAGATTTTCTATAATGTTCCTTATAGGCGAGCTACATAGAAGAATAGGGGAAGATTCCTTAGCACTTAGATGGTTTTCGGAAGTAATTACATCTATAGGTGCTCCCCAAAAAGTAAAAGAAATGGCTAGGGATGGAAAAGATAAAATTAGGAGGTACTAAAATGGGTTTATTTTCTAAATCAAAAAAGAAGGAAGTTGACAATACAAACGAAAATATATCTAATGAGTTTGTAGCAAACAGTATCAATGAAAAGGAAAATACAAATGAGAATCTAAAAAATGAAATGGTAATGCTAAGTGAAACTAGCTCTAGTATATCTAGTGCTATTCAAGATGTTAATAGCTCATTATCTAATTTGACTAATGCTACGCTTACACAAGCAGAAGAAATTAATAATGTAAATAGTATTTTAGAAAACTTCAATACTCGTATGGAGCAATTAGCTTATAATGTTACTAATGTTCAAATAACAGTTTTAGATACAGATAAAGTGGCTGATGAAGGTTTAAATACTTTCACAGACTTAGATGAATCATTAAAGTCTTTACAACATGCGTTTACAATAGTTAGTGCAACAGTAAATTCTCTTGTTTCAAAGCTAGAATCTGTAAATACAATAACAGATTCTATAAGCCAAATTGCAAGTCAAACTAACCTACTTTCTCTTAATGCTGCAATAGAAGCTGCAAGAGCTGGGGAGGCTGGTAGAGGTTTCTCTGTAGTAGCCGGTGAAGTTAGAAAACTTGCTGAAAACTCAAAGCAATCTGTTGAAAGTATCACTAAAATATTGGATGATATAAAATCTGATATACTTGATACTTCAAAGGCTATGCAAGCTGGTAGCTCTGCAATAGATAATCAACAAAAAACATTAATTAGCACTAAGGGAAGCTTTACGAATATAAAATCATCTATAAGTGATTCTATTAAAGAAATAGATGACTGCATAGGAAACTTAACAATAGCTTCTTCTGAAAAAGATGAGGTTTTAGCTATAATAGAAAAGGTTTCTACTCTTTCTCAAGAACATTCTGCTTTATGTGAAGAAATTGCTGCAAATATGGATATTCAAACAACTAGTTTAGAAAAACTTGACTCTACTATATCTTTATTAAATTCTGAAATTTAAAATCATTTATATATAATTTATATAAATAATAAATGGCTGTGTATAACTAATTTAGTGACATTAGTTATACACAGCCTTATATTTTAATCGTTTTTAAGCATCTTTTAATATATAAGTTTTTTATTAAATAAATAAATTGATATTAGCATCATCTGCTTCACCAAGATAATATCCAACTCCACCATAAGTTATTCCATCTATTAATTCTTCCTTTTTTATTCCCATAACATCCATAGACATTGTGCAGGCTACTACTTCTACGCCATTTTTTATAGCTGCATCCATTAACTCTTCTAATGATTGGATATTTTTATTTTCCATGACCCCTCTAATCATTTTAGCACCCATTCCGCCCATATTCATTCTTGATAATCCAAGCTTTTTACTACCTCTTGGCATCATCATTCCAAAGGCTTTTTCTATTATATTTTTAGGTGTTTTTATTTTTTCAGGCTTTCTTAAAATATTTAATCCCCAGAATGTAAAGAACATAGTTACCTTTTTTCCCATTGTAGCTGCACCGTTGGCAATTATAAATGAAGCAATTGCTTTATCTAAGTCACCACTAAACACAACCATAGTTTGACCATTCTTACTTGGGACTGTAGTACAAGTATTAGAAATTTCAGTTCCAGATAGAATTTGATCTGAACACTTCATAATTGTTGCTTCTATAATACCTTTATTTTTGTCTAAACTCATAAGTCTATTATTAGTTTTCTTAGTCCATGCTTCTATATCTCTGCAAAATCCCTCATCTGATACCTTTACTTTTAAAACTTCTCCATCAATCATATCATCCATGGTTGCCTTTACTTGCATTAGAGGACCTGGACAAGATAACCCAGTTGCATTTAACTCTCTTACTTTATCAGCTGCTACCTCTCTCATTACAGAATCTCTCTCCTCACTGTTATTTATATTATCAATTTTTCTATCTAATACTTTAGCCTTATAATTCCAATTTACATAAGACTTATATCCACCATTTAAGTTTCTAACTTTAAATCCATTGGCTTTTAATATTCTTGCTGCTATATATCCTCTAATTCCTACTGCACAATAAACTAAAATTTCTTTTTCTCTATCTAGCTTATCTAAATTATTTCTTAAGTCATTAACAGGTATATTTATTGAATTTTCTATTTTTCCAAGTTCAACTTCTTGTGCATCTCTTGTGTCTAATAATATTTGTTTTGACTTATCAAATTTATCTAAATCTTCTATGTTTATAACATCTACTAGTCCTTTGTTTTGATTTTGAGCTATAAATCCAGCCATATTTGCAGGAGATTTTGCTGATAGAAATGGTGGTGCATATGCAAGTTCTAGCTCTGCTAAATCCTCCATTGTACCTCCAAACTTAATTGATGTTGCTACTACATCTATAAATTTATCAACACCTTCATATCCTAAAGCTTGAGCGCCTAAAACTTTCCCTTCAAGATCATATATAACCTTTATTGTTAAAGGGGTTGCATCTGGATAATACCCAGCATGATTCATTGGATGAAGATAGACTTTATTAAATTTAATTCCATATCGACTTAAAGTTCTTTCGTTATTTCCTGTAGATGCTGCTACCATATCAAATATCTTTATTATTGATGTCCCTAAGGTTCCTTTATATACAGAATTTAATCCTGCTATATTGTCTGCTATTATTCTTCCTTGCTTATTAGCTGGTCCTGCAAGTGGTATAAAAGCTTCCTTACCATTTACATAGTCTCTTACATTTACTGCATCTCCAGCTGCATATACCCCTTCTTTATTTGTTCTCATATACTCATCTACTATTATATGTCCTCTTTGACCAAGCTCTATGCCGCTATCTTTTATAAACATAGTATCTGGTGTTACTCCAATCGCTGAGACAACCATATCAACATCTATTTCTTTTCCACTTTCTAATTTAACCTTTATTGACTTATCTACTTCTTCAAATCCATTAACTTTCTCATTCAGCATTATACTTATATCATTTAAGTTTAACTCTTTTTCCATTAGACTTGAAAACTCTGAATCAAAAGGTGCCATAACATGTGGTGCTGCTTCTACTAAAGTTACTTCAATTCCTCTTTCCTTCAAATTCTCCGCCATTTCTATTCCTATAAATCCACCACCAATAACAACAGCAGATTTAGTATCTTTAGAATCTACAAGGGCTTTTACTTTATCTATATCTGCAACATTTCTAACAGTAAATATTTTATCACTATCTATTCCTGGCAAATTAGGTTTTATTGGTTTAGCTCCTGGTGCTAAAATTAAATAGTCATAATTCTCTTCGTATTCTTCATTATTTAATTTTTTTACTTTTACTTTTTTATCGTCCGTATTAATTTTTACAACTTCACTATTAATTCTTACATCTATATTAAATCTGCTTTTCATTTTTTCTGGTGTTTGAAGTAATAGTGCATCTCTTTCTTTTATTACTTCTCCAACATAATAAGGAAGTCCACAGTTTGCAAAAGAAATATATTCTCCCTTTTCAAACATTACTATCTCTATATTTTCATCTAATCTTCTAAGTCTTGCTGCTGCAGAGGCTCCGCCTGCAACTCCACCAACTATTAAAACTTTTTTATTCATTGAAATCCTCCTAAATTTAGATATATTATTTTATTTAAAATTTTATATTGAATCTATTTATTAGTATATTAAAATAATACGATATTAATTTCAAATTTGAAGAACAGCTAGCTTTAAGCTGTTCTAACCTTTTAAGTAATTAAACTAATACTATATAATCTTAATATTACCTTTTATATAAGAGCTTGTATAATTTTTTCTGCTCTTTCATCTACTACTTCATAAACTATTTCAAGCCCGTTTCTTTCACCCTTAATTATTCCTACACTCTTTAATTTTTGGAGATGTTGAGAAATTGTAGATTGAGGCATACCTAAACAACTATGCATATAAGTTACATTGCAAGAACCTTTTCCTAAAAGATTTTTTACTATACAAAGCCTAACTGGATGAGCTAAAACTTTTAAAAATTCTGCTACATCTTCGTATTGCTTATAATTACTATCCAAGATATCACCTCTTCTCACTTATTATATTTATTGTATATTAATTGTTATTAATATGTCAATAATATTACTATATTCAAATTTTAAGATATTCCTACTATAATGTCAATGCTATTTTAAAATTTCCAGTTTTTTATTTTAATTTTTCCTCTTCCAAGTTCTAATATTCCCCTTTTTTCTAATGACTTTAAACTCCTGCTAACTACTTCTCTAGAAGATCCTATATCAGCTGCTATTTTTTCATGTGTTGTATATATTATTTTACTATTATTATTTTCTTTCATTCTTTCCTTAAAATAACCAATAAGTCTATTTTCAATACTATTAAAAGTCACTTTTTCTAAGCCTTCCACTACATTTTCAAATTTATCATAAAGATTTTTAAATATATATTTTAAAAAACTACTATTATCTAATAGATATCTTTTTGAAAAATCCATTGGAAGCAAAGCAATTATTGCATTTTCTTCAACATCTGAAAATGACTTTTCTTCAGAATCAGTTAATGCACATAATATAGTATTAAAACAGTTATCTCCCCTGCCTAATCTATATAATGTTATTTCCTTTCCATCATCCCCTATCTTATATACTCTTATTTTCCCTTCCAGTATAAAGGAAAATCCTATACAACTTTGTTTATTATTAAACATACTTTCTCCAGCTTCATAACTTTTTATTGCTATTTTACTAAAAAACTTATTTAATATGTCTTCATCTAATTCTTGTAAAAAGGATAATTCACCATTAATTCTTTTCTTAAATTCATATTCATACCTCTTATAAATTTTAATATATTAAAATACTAAGGAATTGATATAATCATATTCTCCTAACTATAAGTTTTATACTTTTTTATGCAAAAAAAAAATAAAACTAATTATATTTTAGTCTTACTTTTTCTATTTATCAACATATTTGATAATTACTTATAATTTATAATCCTAATATAGAATCAATTCTATTTTTATCAAAGCCAACAACAATTTTACCATCTATATCTAAAACTGGTACTCCCATTTGTCCACTTTTATTTACCATTTCTATAGCTGCTGCTCTATTTAACCCTACATTTACTTCTTCATAATTTATATTATTACTTTTTAAGTAATTTTTTACTTTAGTACACCAAGGACAAGTATTAGTTGTATATAATCTTATATTGCTATTCATTTATATTTCCTCCAATATCATATTATTTATTTATGATATAATTATATTCTTATATCCTTGTTTTGACTGTAACAAAGTCACAAAACTTACGTTTTTCTATAATAAATAGAAAGACTATATACTACGTATATTTATACTATTGTTTTTTCTTCTGATCTTATTGTTTTTATTCTAAAAATAAAATAGTAGTACTTACATATTATAATTACTACAATCCCCATCCTTATGAACATGTTGTTTAGCAATATTAATGGGAATGCCAACATAAAATCTGCAAATACTAAAACACTTATTTTTTCTTTTAGTGTCATAGCTCGCTTATTAACAAATGATTCCAAGTGATTTTTATATAGCTTTGTTCCTATAAACCAATAGTTAAACCTATCTGATCCCTTTGCAAAGCAATAAGATGCTAATAGCAAAAATGGAGTTGTTGGAAGTATTGGAAGCACCACCCCTACAGCACCCAAAATTGCTGAAATTAATCCTATAGTTATATAAGTATATTTTTTTATCGACTTCATAATAATATCTCCCATTTTAATAGTATTTAACTTAATAAATAATAGTTATATATCTAATTACTTACATTGTAAAAATGCGAAGCATTTTTCAGTTCATAGTTCACAAGGCACAGTTCACAGTTGTAATAAATTGCGAAGCATTTTTCAGTTAA
>NZ_ASRV01000144.1 GCF_000401215.1 Clostridium sartagoforme AAU1
CGCAAAATAAATCTTATATTATATTTCTTATTATTTCCTCTAAAGAGTGAACTGTGCTATTATGATTATTTATTATTTTTATATTTTTCCTGTCTGCTTCTTTTTTCGCCTTTCTAACCATTTTATGAGAAACTACATTAGTAAATAATATTATTACATCTGGACTCCCTATTTTATCATTAAGTCCAGCTTTCATTTGTGTAAATATTTTTGCTTTGCAATTATATTTTTTACAGACATCAAGATATTCTCTACTCATTCTATCATGTCCCCCAACTACAACTATACTCATTTATACCTTCCTTCCTTCTATTTAAATATATATTTGGTTATAATTATAAAAACTTATATTTCTAATTATTTTATCTATTGGAGTTCCATTCATTATATTTTTCATAGTTTTTTCTCTAATTTCATCATAGTTTTTAAAAACTCTCTTAGCCTCTTCATAATTACTGTAGACTTTCCAATATCCACAACCTAAACACCTCTTACTGCTACATTCCATAAAATCTTTTACATCATCAATTGGAATTCCTAAAAAAATACCTAGCTCATGTGGACAATTAAACTCTTGATATCTTTCCTTTAACTGCTTAACATATTCATAAATACTGTCTTCTTTTTTATAACCTAGCATATTTAAAAATTCTATATTTTCTTTTTTTAAAATATGCTCTTTAAGTATATTTTCATTGTATACCAATATTATTGAGGCGTTTTTTTCTTCTCTTAAACAAAGTGATTTTAAATTTATATTTTCTAAAAAATCTTTTCCATATTTTATCCAACTTTCATATGTGTTTTCTGGAGATTTTTTTATTGTTAAAGTAACTGAAGGTTTTACACCTGCTATTACTAGAGAACTATTATATACTAAAAATTTTTATAGCTTCTCTATCCTCCATACTTTGTAAGCTTTTATAAAATTCAACCTTTTCCATACCATAACACCTCTTTAATAATTAATGATTTTTATATTAAATTCACTTTTTATTCGTTTTGTTAATATTGATTTTCATTATCAATTAGATATTATAATATAATTATAGTTTTGTCAATATTTACTTTATTATGCATTGTAACTATTTTCATAATGAATTTGTTTATAAAAAGGACATATGTAAGTTTTCTTAATCTAAACTTACATATGTCCTTTTTCTGGATAAGGTAAAAAATCAAAAAATAGGCTATATATAACTGATTAATATAGCCTATTCATATTTATATTTATTTTGTCAAATGAGCTGCCTCACCTACTGAATCCTTATCAAAATACTTAATAAGCATTAAAATTGCTAATGCAACTATTGCTACAAATACTAAAAATTGTATTACATAGCTTGCTGTTAATCCGCCCGTAACAAGAGTCGCTATAAATCTAAATAAGTATGCACCTACCCATGCTAAAACAAATTGATATACTATTGATATAGTCATCATTTTATTCCCATATTCTTTTCTCATAACTCCAATAACTGCAAAGCATGGAGTATATAAAGATACGAAAACTAAGAAAGTTAAAGCTGTTATGCTTGTAAACACTGTTGGTAATATAAGTGCTAAATCCCCATAAACAATTTCCATAGTTCCTATAATAACTTCTTTTGCAGCAAGTCCAGTTAATATTGATACTCCTGCTTCCCAAGTTCCAAATCCTAGAGGCTTAAATATTGGAGCTACTATACCTCCAAGTTTTGCAAAGAAACTTGTGCTTATCTCATCTGTATACCCACTCATATTGAAGTAAGTTAAGAACCATACTACTATTGAAACTGCAAAAATTAATGTTCCTGCTCTAACTATAAATCCTTTTGATTTATCCCAAGCATTTAATATTATACTTTTTAAACTTGGAAGTTTATATTCTGGTAATTCTAAAATAAATGGTTGTTCATCTTTTTTAAACAATGTATTTTTAAATAGTAATCCAACTAGGATAGCTATAACTATTCCCAAAAGATAAATTCCCATTACCACTAACTCTTGATTGGTACTAAAGAATATTGATGCGAATAAAGCATATACTGGTAAACGTGCTCCACAAGATACCAATGGTGCTATTAATGCAGTCATTTTTCTATCCTTTTCACTTTCTAATGTTCTTGTTGCCATTATAGCTGGTGCAGAACATCCAAAGCCCATTATTATAGGAATAAATGCTTTTCCTGATAATCCTATCTTTCTCATTATTCTATCCATAAGGAAAGCAACTCTTGACATATATCCACTATCTTCTAAGAATGATATTCCTAGGAAAAGAGCAAATACTATTGGGAAGAATACTATTACTCCTCCAACACCTGCTACAACTCCATCAAGAATTAAAGAGCTAAACCATATTGAGGAATTTTCCAATAATCCTTCTACAAAAGGTGTAAAAGTGTCAGCTACAAAAGCATCTAATCCATCTGCTAAAGGTTGTCCAAACCAACTGAATGTAAATTTAAAAATTAAAAATAGTGCTAATAAAAATATTGGGTAAGCAAGGATTGGATTAAGTACTAGTTTATCTATTTTTTCACCTATATATTTAGAATTTCCTTTTCCTTTTGAACTTTTACTTATAGCTTTATCTATATATGAATATGCTTCTTTTTCTGTTTTAAAAGACATTGTATAATTTGGTGTAATTTCTTTTGATTTCTTTATTACTTCTTCTATATTATCTAAACCTTCTTTTGTTTTTGCTGATATAGGTAATATAGTAACTCCAAATTCTTTTTCTAATTTGCTATAATCAATATCTAGTCCTCTTTTTTTAGCTATATCTATCATATTTAGAAGTATCACTATTGGCTTATTAAATTGCATTAATTGAGTTGTTAAGTATAAATTTCTCTCTAAATTTGTTGAGTCTACCACATTAATTATTACATCTACATCTTCATTTTCTAAATAAGCTCTTGCTATTTTTTCTTCATTAGAATAAGTATCCATAGCATATATACCTGGTAAATCAACTATTTTTATATCCTTATTCATAAATCCGTATTTTTTGTCTATAGTTACTCCAGGCCAATTTCCTACATATTGTTTTGAACCTGTTAAAGCATTAAACACTGAGGTTTTTCCTGTATTAGGATTACCTATTAATGCTGCATTTATCATATCCCCCACTCCTTATACATTTAAATATATATTTTTGCATCTCTTTTTCTAATTGCTAAATCAAAACCTCTAAAAGATATTAACATAGGATCTCCAAGAGGTGCTACTAGTTTTATCTCTATCGGTGTCCCCTTCACACAGCCTAGAGCCATTAGCCTTTTTGCTAATCTAGGATCTCCTAATATTTCTTTAACTATACCAGATTGACCAACTTTCATATTGTATATAGTCACATCATTTCCCCCTTACAGTATTTTCTATATCTATAATTATACTCAATTGATATTGAATGTCAATAACTCTAAGCACATATATAAAAAAATTTGTTAGTTTTTTAACTAGTATTTAGAAAATAAAAAGAGCTGCCATTGGGCAGCCCTATCTTCTATACTATTCTCTTTGGATCGAAATTTAAAAAATCACAAGATGTCATTATATATTCTATCCCTTCATGTTCTTCATTAACTACATTAGATAATGAAGGCCCATGTAAATGTCCATATATAACTTTTTCTACATTATATTCCTTGAATAATTCTGTGAAAGCTGATTCTTCTCTTTTTTCATTCATTGGCGGATAATGTATCATTACTATTATTTTTTCATATCCATATTCTTTAGCTTTATCTAATGAAAGCCTTAGCCTTATAAGTTCTCTATGGAATATTTTTTTATCTTTTTCTGTAAATTTATCGCTTCCTTCTAATATCCATCCCCTTGAACCACAAATTGCATAGTCTTCATATGTATAAAAATTATTTTGAAGAAATTTTGTATTTTCATACATGTTATTAAGCTTTGATATTCCACTCCACCAATAGTCATGATTTCCTTTTGATATAATCTTTTTCCCTGGTAATTTATCTATCCAATCTAAGTCAACCTTGCTTTCATTTGCTCTCATTGACCATGATATATCTCCTGCTATAAGAACCATGTCTTCATCTGTAATTTTATTTATCCAATTTTCTTTTATTTTTTCATCATGCTTCAACCATTTTGATCCAAATATATCCATAGGTTTATCTGTTGTAAAAGCAAGATGAAGATCTGAAATAGCGTATAAGGCCATTTACTTACTCACCTTTCCGACATAAATTTCTTGGCATTGAATGCTTAATATTCTTCTATTACTTATCTAAATCTGCAACATAAGCTATAATATGTGCTACAGCTTCATAAAGCTCAGAAGGTATATAATCTCCTATATCCACATTGCAAAGCAAATCTGTCAATTCTTTATTATACACTATTGGAACATCATTTTCTTCAGCTTTTTCAATTATTTTATCTGCAATATGCCCCATTCCACTTGCTGTAACAGTAGGTGCCATCAAATTTTCTTCATATTTTAATGCTGCCGCTTTCTTTCTTGATTTCATAATTTCCTCCTAGGATCTTTAACTAGACTCTCCTATCTATAGATATTCCTGATGCTGAGCTAAAGAATTCTCTACATGTTGTTAATGATACTTCTTCTTCTTTCTTCGAAACTTTAACTTCAACTAAAAATCCTAAATCTTTAATATTATTGACTAATTTAGTCTTTGCTATATCTATTATCTTTACAAACTTTTCTTCACATTTTAAATCTATATCTATTTTTTATCTAAAACTTTCATATATCCATCTACTATACCTAAAGTTTTAGTATCAATTGTAATTACCATTTTAACATTTGTGCTATCTATTCTTTTTCCTTCTTTTCTATTATCTTTTACAATTATCTTACAAGGGTATTCTCTCTCCCTTATATTTACAGGAATATCTGCATAATAATATTCTGAACTTATTTTATTAAATATTTTTATATTATTTATATTGTTTTTTATAATATCTAACACTTTTTCTGAAACAATAGAATCACCCTTTATATTAGAAATTATATCTTTAATTATTTCTTTATTTTCTTCTGCTCCTTTATTTAATGAGGATTCCACTAAATTTTTTGTTGGAATATTATTATTTAGATTTTTGCTTAATATATTATTGGGATTTATTTGTTCCTTATTACCATTGACTTCTTGTGAAACTTTGCCACTAATATCATTATTTAAGTTTTCTAAATTCTCTTTCGTTATACTTTTATCTGTATTATTTAATTCCACTTCTGTAATTTCTTGATGTTTCAAATTTATAATATCCTTTAATTTAAAAAACTCTTCTTCCGTTAAAGTTATACCTTTTCCCATAACGCTTGAAAGAACCTTTTCTAGTTCCCCTTTACTTAAGTCTAAAGCTCCTATTATCCCTAAAGCTTCATTATTACTCTTATTTAAATAATTATTAAAATCATCTACAATATCCTTTGCCCCAATTTCATTAAATTGAAATATAGTATCTTTAATCATAGATATAAATTCTTCTGGTTTTAATGAATTTATAGAGTTTAAAGTTCTATCAAATTCATTGCTTGTAAACTCCATTCTTCTATTATTTAATATATCTTTTAGAGAAATATTAATAAGGTCCTCATTTTGTCCTGAAAGTGATCTTAATAAAGATAGTACGCTAACTTTAGAAGATAATATATCTCTTTTTTGATATACATCATTCGCTAATTTATTATTTGTGTTGGATTCTTTTTCATTATTTTCCTGTACATCTAATTTAGGTGTAAGTGCTTCACCCAAATCTTCTTGTACCTCTGATTTTTTTATATTACCATTCATTTTAAAATTTAAATTTTCTTCACTTACCTCTTGTGTAATTTTCTCTTTTGCACTATTTGACATAACTTCATTAGTTAATATTTCTTCCTTCGATTTAGATAAAGAACTTGAAATATCATCAAGTAATTTTGATATATTTTCTTTTCCTTTAAATATATCATTATATCCCTTTATATTTTCTTTAGTAAATTCTATATCATTTTCAAAAAATAATAAAATATCTTCTTTAGATAAAGTTTTAAATTCGCTTAAAAATTCCTTTAAAATATTATTTATTTTGCTTCCCTCTTCACTATTTTGAGATATCCCTTTTCCCATTAAGTATTTATTTACAAACTCTTCTATTTCTTTTGGATCTTCTTGTATTTTATCTAAAAACTGAATTAGCCCTTTAATTTCTCTTATATTTTCCTTAGTAAGTGGAATTTCAAAATTTATCATTGATTTTACTAATTTAATATCTTCTTTTTTTAATCCTAATTTTGAAAGTATTTCCTTTAATTCACTTTGAGAAGTTTCTTCTCCATTGACATTTTTCCCGATAACCTTTAATTTTAACTTTCCGCCTTCAAAACCCTCAACTTGAAATCTTTGTAATCCCTTGTCTAAAGAGTCCATATCTCCATCTATTTCTGCTGAAAATTCCCATCCATCTATTAATTTTATGGTTGCTTCATTACTTCCTTCTTTTTTTATTATCTTCCCAGAAAACTTTTCACCAGTATCAAAGGTTAACTTACTAGATATTCTTTTATTATTAATATTATAGTTATTCCCTACATTAAATACTCCTGGCATATCTTCACCCCGTAAACACTTATATATTATTTATAATATCGAATGTATAAGAGACTTTCTTAATAGAAATAGTTTTGGAAATAAGTTGGAAATATTATTATTATCTTTAGAAATCTCTTAAGAGTACTATAAAAATATAGAAATATTTGGAGGTTAAAAAAATGAAATTATCTATTATAAAAAAATTATTATTTTTAATTATTACATGTATTCCACTAACTGTTTTATCTTGTAGCAATACATCTAAAAAAATTACTTTAAGTGAAAATACAGAAAATGAAATTTCCTTAGAAGAAAGTGAAATTATAAAATCTATAACAGCTGGTGAAAAACTTTTAGATGAAGGAAAACTTGAAGAAGCTAAAGAAAATTTTAGCAAGGCTATCTCTCTTGATAAAACAAATAAGGATACCTATTTAAGAATAAAAGATAAATATATATCTATAAACAAGTTAGATGAAGCCTATAACATTGTTAAATCAGCAATATCTAATAATGTTGATATTGAAAACATGAAATTATTATTAAAAGAAATATCATCTAAGTTTGAAGTGATTAACTTAACTTCTTCCATATATCAATATAGCAATTATGCTCTACCTAAAAATGCTAATATAACGATACTTGGAGACTCAGTGCAAATTCCTATAACCTGGGATAATGAAATTGTTGATACAGAAAGTTTAGGCACATTTAAATATGAAGGTTTTAATGAAGAATATGGACGAAAAGTAATAATGAATATTACTATTTTAGAAAATGTTTATGATAAGCAAATAGGATGGGTAAAAGACTTTTATAAAGAAAATGGACAATTATATATTAATTTAGATTTAGTTGAATTTTATTTAGGCAGAGAAGAAGCTCTTAGGGAAGCAATTAAAGATGGAAAAGCTGGAATTGATGAAAATGGAGAATATTTTTTGCCAGCCCCAGTTTGGATAAGAAATAGCTCTAGTGCTATTACTAGTTATCCTATATCTGATGATTGTATATATTCTTTATGTTCTGCCACCATAAATCTTGAAAATTATGAAACTAGAGGGACATTAGTAAATATTTCTTATACCGACTTTTTAAAAGCATTTAACGATACTAAGAATAATAACGCAAGAATATTACTTGTTTGGGTTGATATAAAAAATGGTTCTATCTTTAAAATTTCTGAACAATATCTTCCATAATAATAATCTTAAAGGAGAATCTATAATGAATAATAAATTTATAAAACTGACTATCACTGCAACTTTTTTAATACTAAGTATTTCACTATTTGCTTGCACTGCCACAAGCAAAAAGGTAACTGTTTCCAATAATACTGAAGAAGAAATTTTAGTTGAAGAAAATGAAGTAACTGAACTTATAAATAATGGAACAAAGCTTTTTAATGATAAAAAATATGATGAAGCTAGCGCTTATTACAATAAAGCCATTGAATTAGATAAATCAAATAAAGACTTATATTTAGAAATTAAAGATATTTATTTAGACGCAAATAGATTAGATGATGCTTATTTTATAACTAAAACTGCTATTTCTAATAATGTAGATGCTGAAAATATGAAAAAAGTAGCTGAAGAAATCTCATCTAAATTTGATGTAATTAATATTAATGATAAAGTTGAACAAAATTCCGAGTATTATTTTCCTAAGAACGTAACTGCAGTAATAAATGATCAATCAATTACTTTACCTATAAAATGGGATTATGCTAAAGTCGATACAAGTAATAGCGGAACCTTTGAATACTATGGTTTTAATGAAGAATATGGCAGGAAGATAAAAGTTACTTTAACTGTTCCCGAAGTTGTTTATGATAAACAAATAGGGTGCATAGAAAATATCTACACCACCAATGGTAAAACTTATATTGATGTTGATTTAGTTGGCTTCTATATAACTAAAGATCTATCTTTACAAGAGGCATTTAAAGATAGAAAAGATATTCCAATTATTGAAATCACTGAAGAATTCTATCTTCCGGATGGCTACTATATAAAAAATGACTATAGCACAATAACCACCTATGAATTATCTAATGACTGTAGTTTTCAATTATTGCACCACGACTTTGTTGAAACTTTAGGTTTAAATCGTGATTATCCTGGAAATTCTTCTATAAATCTAATAGCCTCATTTGATAACTTTAAAGATTATATAGGTTTAAGAAATCCAATGGATATAGGAGATCTTGTTATTGATGATAACACCATATTAACTAATAGAGGAACTTTATGTTGGATTGAACTGAAAAATAATGTTGTATATTCTATCTATAGGCAATATACACCTTAAAAATTAAACTAGTATCATTAAGAAAGTGGACTTATATAAGTTTGCCTATAATCTCATTTCGCTCTAAATCACTCAAAACTTATATAAGTCCACTTGAATATTGTAAATTATTCCATATAATTAAATATATAACATTAAAGGAGAAGACTATATGGCTAATAAAATACTTATTATTGAAGATGATAAATCTATAAATGACATATTATTTTACGCATTAAAATCTGAAGGATATAATTCTTACAGTACTTTCACTTTAAACGAAGCTAAGGAGTATTTAAATATAAATTTACCTGATTTAATTTTACTTGACTTAAATTTACCTGATGGAAGCGGCTTTGATTTATGTAAAGATATAAGTTCTAAATGCTCTATTCCTATAATAATCCTTACAGCTAAAAACGATGTTGTTGATAAGGTATTAGGTCTAGAACTTGGAGCCGATGATTATATAACCAAGCCATTTCATATAAAAGAAGTATTAAGTAGAATAAAAGCTGTTTTCAGAAGAATAGAAAAATCATCTTCTGAATCTAACACTCTCTTCATTAATATAAATAAAGATATCATGATTAACTTTAAAAATAGAACAGTTTTAAAAAATGATAAGGTTATTCAACTTAAACCTAAGGAATATGAACTTTTAGAGTTTTTTGTCCAAAATAGAAATAAAGTCTTTTCAAGGGAACAACTTATAGATAATGTTTGGGAATTTTCTTATGATGGGGATATAAGGACAGTGGACATTCATATAAGAAGGCTTAGAAGTAAATTGGACACGCCTAATGAAGCATCAATAATTGAAACAGTATTTTCTGTGGGATACATTATGAGGTAAATTATGAAACTAAAATATAAGTTCACTTTAATAATAACTATTACTATGATTTTTCTCGGACTATCTCTTAATATTTCTGTTAGAAAAATTCTAAAAAGTAATATGGAAAATTCAATTACAAATTCACTAAAAGAAGTTATGAAAAGTACAAGAGAATCAATAAAATATACTCTATCTATACGAGATTATATCTTTAAAGATAAGGCTTTAGTTCAAGAAGCTGATTATCTAATAGAATATATTTCATTAAATTATGAAAGTCAAATTCAAATATGCGATGTTAATGGTAATTCAATTGCTACTAATTTATTAGAAAACCCTATTGAATTTTCTAATAACCTAAAGGAAGTAAAGGATGGAAAAACTATAGTTAATATAAAATATAATAATAATTCTCTTACTGGAGTGCTTTCATATCCTTTAATAATAAACAAATCTTATCTAGGAATCATAAATTTAACTAAAGATTACACACCTTTACTTATTGACTATAAAAAAGCTACTAACACTTTGACATTAATTGAAATATTTCTTATTATTTTTATATTTACTATTTCCTATAGGCTTACAAATAAAATAGTTAGCCCTATAGAAACACTAACTTCTGCTTCTAAAAAGTTAAGTGAAGGAAATTATGATATAAATATAAATGTAGAAGGAAATGATGAAATATCTATATTATCAAAAGAATTTATTAATATGAAAACAAAAATTCAAGAACAAATATTAGATATAGAAAAGGAAAAAGAAAAGGTTGAAAAATTGGCCTTAAGTAGAAAAATATTTTTTGACACTGTAACTCATGAACTTAAAACTCCACTTACATCTATTATTGGATATTCTGAAATGATGATAGAAAATATAGTTGATGATGAAGAATTTAAAGCTCGAGCTCTTGATAGAATATACTCTGAAAGCCAACGATTAAATAAACTAGTTCTTGAAATAATAAATATTTCAAAGGGGTTATCTTCTATAAATGATGAGTTTATTAATATGGATATTGCACCTTTGATTAAAGCCATTTGTTCAGATATGAGTATTAAAGCTGAAAAATATAATTTTGGAATATATTCTATTATAGAAAGTGGTAGTGTTTCTATAAAGCCAAACAAAATTAAAGAAGTTTTGATAAATCTACTTGATAATGCGATAAAATACTCTATTGAAAATTCCACAATAATTCTTAATTCTTATGTTTGTAATGATTTTTATATTATTGATGTAATAAATGAATCTCTTCCTATTCCAGAATATATATTTGAGCATATATTTGAACCCTTTGTTAAGTCTAATGATTCATCTGATTTATCTAGTACAGGACTAGGATTATATTTATGCAAAGAAATAATAAAAGACCATGATGGCATAATAACCTTAGATAATGGTGATGAAATAATTTCAACCATAAAGCTACCTTTAATAAAAAATCACAATTAATATATACTTTTAATCTTATACTATATTAATTGCTTCTTTAAACATATATAAAAGCTATTAATATTAATACTTATCTAAAGCCTAAACTTTAAATAAGGGTTATATTAATAGCTTTTTTAATCATTATTTAATTTATTCTACAACTATCTTATTGTAGTTTTTCTTTCCCCTTTTAAGAAGTGCTGAACCATCTTCTAAATCTGACTCTTCCAAAGTTCTGGTAACTTCAGTTACTTTTTCTCCATTTATTGATAAGCCACCTTGTTGGATTAGTCTTCTTCCTTCTGCTTTAGATGGAACTATTTTATTTTCAGCCATTATATCTAATAAGCTTACACCTAATTTTTCTTTACTTATTGTTACTGTAGGAACATTGCTCATGTCAACTCCACCAGAGAATAAAGCTTCAGCAGCATTTTTAGCTTTAGTTGCTTCTTCTTCTCCATGAACTAGTTTTGTAACTTCAAAAGCAAGACGCTTTTTAGCTTCGTTTATAGCTGCTCCTTCAACAGAACATATTTCTCTTACTTCATCCATTGGAACAAATGTTAATAATGATAAGCATTTTTCTACATCTGCATCATCTACATTTCTCCAGTATTGATAAAAATCAAATGGTGAAGTTTTATTTGGATCAAGCCATAAAGCTCCCCCCACTGTTTTTCCCATTTTTTGACCTTGGCTATTAGTTAATAAAGAACAAGTCATTGCCATTGATTGAGCTTGAGCCTTTCTTCTAACTAATTCTACCCCAGCAATCATATTTGACCATTGGTCATCTCCACCTAATTGCATTTTACAGCCATACTTTTGATTTAGTACGTAGAAATCGTATCCTTGCATTAGCATATAATTAAACTCTAAGAAAGAAAGTCCTTTTTCCAATCTTTGTTTAAAACATTCTGCTGTAAGCATTCTATTTACTGAAAAGTGAACTCCAACTTCTCTTAAGAAATCTACATAATTTAAATTTAATAACCAATCTGCATTATTAACTAATATTGCTTTATCATCAGAAAAATCTATAAATCTTTCCATTTGTTTTTTTATTGAATCCACATTATGTTGAATTTGTTCTTTCGTAAGCATTGTTCTCATATCAGTCTTGCCTGATGGATCTCCTACCATTGCTGTTCCACCACCAAGAAGCGCTATTGGTCTATGTCCTGCTTTTTGCATATGTGCCATAAACATTAACGCAATAAAATGTCCAACATGTAAACTATCAGCTGTTGGATCAAATCCTATATAAAAAGTTATTTTCTCCTTTTCTAGCAATTCTCTTGTTTCATCTTCATGAGTGAATTGCTTTATGTATCCACGATCTAATAACTCGTCTAAAACATTAGCCATTCTACGTAACCTCCTATTTATTTTTACTTATTATAGTATATCTTTTTATTTACATATTATCAACTATAAAACCATTGATTTAAATTGCG
>NZ_ASRV01000145.1 GCF_000401215.1 Clostridium sartagoforme AAU1
TTTAAAACAAAGGAGTAATTCTTAACAATAGAATTACCCCTACTTACTACTTTTTCGACATTTAATTTTTATTAATTTAGATTTCCCGAATTATTACTAGAATTCCTTTACTTAATATTTGAACTTTAAATTCCAAATAAAACTTACTTATTTAACAACTTAATTCTTATAATCCGGTTTATCTAAGACAATCTTTAACTACTTAAGCTTTTCTATTTAAGCTTTTCTTAACTCTCTAATAACGTATCAGTTATAAATTATCCAGTCCTTTAATCTTTAAATTCTATAATCCACTCCCGATAAATTACTTAATTTTTAATAAAATTTTTAACTAATTCATTTTACCAATTCTCTAAGCCACATATTCTCTTATACAATCTGGTAGATCATCAGTACATTCACAATTTAAATTTATATATAAATTTAAATTATATCTTTGAGAGAATTCCTTTAATTTTCTAAAGAGATTCGTTGATTCCGATATATTATTAACTATACTAGATAAAGCGTCTATATATATATTTTCTACATCATAATTTTGAGATATAACTCCACAAAGTAAACCATAAAAGCTCTCACAATCTATTACGCCAAGTTCATTAGTATTTATAAACCTTATCTTACCTCTAAGCTGCATCATACGTCTTGCATCGTCATCAATATAAACTGAATCTCCTTTTGCTTTATTTGAATGTTCATTAGCAAGTTCTATTAACCTTTTGGTTTTACCTGCCCCTCTTCTTGCACAAAAGACTTGAATCATTGGAATCCACTCCCCCTAATAGAATTTTTTTTATTCTCTTAATATATGTATATTCTATTTAGTTGAAAATATTTACAGAATATTTTAAAAAATAAAAAGATAGTGTGTTCTATTACATCACTATCTTTTTACCTAAAAAATGAGAACTCATTACTTTGTTTTTTCCTGCATGTTTTGCTTTATAAAGGTATTTATCTGCACAATTAATAACAGCTTCTAGATTTTCTCCGTCATATGGATAAAAACCAACCCCAAAGCTTGCAGTAATATTTCTTCCAAGTTCTTCTTTTGATATAAAGTTTTCTGATACCGCTTCCCTTATATTATCGATTCGCTCGTATACCTCTTCATTACTGTCTGTACAATCTATATATAATATTATTTCTTCTCCACCATATCTTGCTATTATATCCTTTGGATATAGCATATTCCTAATTAAATTTGCGGTTTCTATCAATACTTTATCTCCAAATTGATGTCCTAAAGTATCATTAATCCTTTTAAAATTATCTAAGTCAATCATAACTATTGCATATTTTTCTATTTTACCATTAGTTAATCTTTCCTCTATAATTTCATAAAATGTCTTTCTATTATAAATTCCAATTAAAGCATCACATTGTGCTGCCTTTTCTATCTTTTTATATAAAATAGAGTTTTCTAAAGCAATTGCTATTTGACTTGCTATTGAAGTTAAGAAAATTTCGTGAAATTCAGATAGAAAATTATAGTGGGTATGATCCACTATTATATAACCTATAAAATTTTCTCCAACTTTAATTGGCACACCCATTCGTGAATGAATAGATATACCATTTAACTCGTCTTCTATTATTGGCTCCTTTGAATTTAAAATAAAAGTCTTATGTTTACTTATGTATTTTTTACATTCTTCTGTAAGGCCTATACTTTCTTCTGTGCCATTAGTAGCTTTTATCACAAATTTAAAATCTTCTAGTAAATATATGGTGGATTGAGTAACTCCTATAATTCCTATAATCATATCATTTATCATTGGTATTATATTTTTACTACTTAAATTTGAATTTATATAATTGCTAATTAATATTACATTAGAAAGCATATCAAGGTTTTTTTCATATTGAACATTAGCAGAACTTAATTCCTGTATTTTTTCTTCTGTGATTTTCTGATAGCTTTCATACTCTGACTTAAGTTGCTGATACTTAACTTTATAATCGTCCATACTCCCTCCCTATTTCATCTAACATAGTATGAATCGAATCCAGACAATCTATAAGTTAATATTACTTTATTTTCCTTTTAATATCAATAGATTTTTACATTCAAAATTGTTTTCAATATAATATTTGTAATATAGTATAACTAAACTATCTATAAACTATCTTTAATTAATCCTGTTCCTTCAACTATTATGTTTACATTTACTTCTAAGTCAGTTTTTGATATAGGATTATATACTGCTGCCCTTGGATAATGTATATCCAAAAGCCTTTCTATTTCAAAAATATCAAGTTCCTTTTCTTTATATTCAACAAATATATTTTTAATATAACTTTCTACTTCCTTTTCTTTAACCTCTTTTATATATTTTAATAATTCCTTATCAACAATTAACCTTCCTTGTGTTTCTGCAACAGATACTTTCATCTCTAAATTTTTAATTAATTTAATATTCTCTCCATCGTATTGAATTTTACTTTCTGTGTTATTATCTAATATATCTAATGTTATAAATCCTTGTTGTGATTGAGGATTAGACATTTCTAGAGTTCCTCTTCTTATATTATTCATAAGTAGATTGTAACTCATTGCATCTTTAGCATCAATTCTTTCCACTAATATGTTATCTTTTATTATTGCTCCTCCGCCAATTTCAATTTTTTTATCTAAAGCGTCTTCCCTTATTTCAATAACTCCCACTATATATGTATCACTAGCTGTTACTGAATTATTTAGGTAATCATTCATATTAGCTCTCATTGCCCTTGGATTTCTTTTATTTTTATGTACTAATTCTTCCAAATATAGTCCTAAATACTCTTCATCACTTGAAGTTATTTTTAGTAAGTCCTTAACTTCTCCAAAATAAACAAACATATCTGGTTTGATTTGGAATTCTTGACTATTATTTATTAAGTCTATGTATCTTTTTATACCATCTCTTGCAGCATTTTCTGTAAAAATATAAGCTCTATTTTGAGAGTAATTCAATTCAAAACTAGATGCTAAATTTACATCTCTTAGTGCTTCTAACGCTGTTTTACCTATACCCTTATATATTATTCTCTTTCCTTTATCTGAACTTTCATTAGTACTTCTGTAAGGTTTCACACAATCTACATAAACTATTGCTCTTCCAAAATCATCTGTATCAAAAATAACGCTTGTAGCAAAACTTACTTTATTTATATCTCTATAATTAAAGCACCCTACTAAGAATAAGGGGATAAAAAATACTGTTATAATTTTACTTAACTTCTTGAACTTCATTTTTCATCCCCCTTTTTTATGAAATCTTTTGAAATTTTTTCTAAGTTTCCTCTGAGTACAACATCTTTAAATCTATATTCATTAATACTTCCAATTGGGAATAAAAATTGATACCCTACTGAATCTAGCTCTGCTAATTGAATTAATAATAATAAAGCTCCACATAAAAACCCAGGTATTCCAAAGGCTGCCGAAAACGCAACTAATACTAGTGCCCAGAATGATAATGCTCCATATAGCTTTGGAATTAAAAAATATGATAGTGTACTTAATGCAACTACTATTATAGTTATTCTTGATGCTATACCAGCTCCTACAGCAGCTTCTCCTAGAATTAAACCTGAAACTATACTCATTGCTCCACCTATTGGCTGTGGAAGTCTTAGCCCTGCTTCTTTTATAAATTGAAATGCAAGCATCATTAATATAACTTCAACAAATGTTGGAAAGGGAACTCCTGCCCTAGATACCGCAAGCCTAAACATAAATAATGATGGTATAGTAGAAAAATGATAAGTTATTATTGCTACATAAATTCCTGGTACCATTGTTGCAACAAAAAACGCACACCATCTTAATATCCTATTAAAATTTGTATGATATTTATTCAAATAATAATCATCTGGCATTTGAAAGTTTTCTAAAAAAAAGTATGGTACGGTAATTACAAAGGAAGTTCCATCAACAATTATAGCAACTCTTCCTTCTAGTAGTTTTGCACCAATCTCATCTGGTTTTTCAGTATATCCTACTGTATCAAAAAGACTTTTTTGACTCTTAAGCTCATCTTCTATATAGTTGGTATCAAATATAAATCTTAAATCCAAATTTTTCACTTTTTCTTTTATATCATTAACTAATTCCTTCGGTGCAACACCATCTAAATAACATACAGCTACTGCAGTATTTGATTCTTCACCTACTACTATTGCTTCAAATTTTAGATTCGGATTTTTCACTCTTTTTCTTATTAACGCAACATTATGTACTATTAATTCATTAAATCCTTCTCTTGGTCCTTTTAAAACTGATTCTGTTTCAGGAATTCCAACGCCTCTTACTGGAAACCCCTTAGTTTCTACATATATTATCTCTTCAAAATCATCAAATACTATTATTGGATCACCAGATAATATATGCATTATTGCATCATCTCTATCTTTAGCAATATCCGTTGCACCTATATTTAATGCATTTTCTATTACTTCTTTAACAGAAGTTATTTTACCTCCATTTGGATGAAGTTCACCAAAACCTCTCAATGGTAAAACGACGTATTCACTTATCATCTGCATATTACATAGATCATCAATAAATATTACTGTTGCTTTACCTAAAACCGTTTGAACCGGCCTATATTTAACATCAAAAGAGTTTTTCATTTTCTCTTTTATATATTCTAAATTATTCATATACATCACCTGATTGTATTATTTGCTGAAAAATTGTTTAATATTCATTTTTTTGCTAATACTAAAAAGAGTGAAAAAGTGAAAGATTTAAAAAGTGAGCGAATTAAAGTTAAACTCCTTTGGAGTTTTTTATTAATTAAGTCCTTAATTTGGCAAAGCTAAATTATTTCAATAATTTTTCATTCTTTCTCTCTTTCACTTTTCCCATTAACTTTAGAAGGGTGGTAAATATGAATAAAATTTCTAGTAAACATTTTATATTATTTATAATTGGTGTAGTAATCATATCACTAAAAACATATCCATCAATTTTCATAGATATAGGGGGAAGAGATACTTGGCTTGCTTCTTTAATAGCTTCAATAATATTTGTTATTTTCTTAATGTATATAGTCAATATTTGCAATGTTACTAAAACCTTTGATATAAATTATATTTTTGCGCATTCTATGCCAAAAGCACTAAGCTTTATTCTAATGCTTATATTTATAATCACTTTATTTATAAATGCAATTGAAGCTGGAGCTCTAGAAGCTAATATATTACATTCTACATTGTTTCTTGAGACTCCTGTTTGGTATGCCTTGGCATTTTTCCTACTGCCATCACTTTTTATCTTTAATAAAAGACTACGTACTATATTAATATTTGTTTTAGTTAGCGTATTTATAATAATAATAAATGGAATTATCTTCTTTGCTCTATCTCAAAGTTATAAAGATATAAATAACTTACTTCCTGTACTTGGTAGTAATATTTCTTATGGCTTTGTTATTTCAACTTTACTTATTTTAGGTGGATTTTCTTCATTTATGATAGCTATTCCATTTTTAAAGTTTATTGATAAAGTTGAGCATATTAGAATACATACACTTTACGCTGGTATTATTTCAGCTGCATTTATTATTATCTCTTTTGTAGGGGTTATAACTGCCTTTGGCCCACTAAGAGCTGCTAATATATTTTATCCTGAATTTATACTTGGGCAAAGGATAGAATTTGGTGGATTCATAGAATTTGGTGAACTATTTTTCTTGATTCAGACTGTAATTGGATTTTTTGTTAAATATGTATTATCAACCTATAGCATTTTATTAATTTGTGAAAAATATATTAAAAATAAGCGCATTTTTATTGGAATATATACATTTTTAATATTTGTTTTTTCTAATTTCTTAGGAATGAATAATTACTTACTTTATGATGCTTTGAAGTATTTACAAATACTTAATTTATTCAGCTTTGTTTTATTACCAATTATAGTATTTTCATTATATTACCTGAGGCATAGCCCCAAAAAAAGCTTAATGAAAAAATCTAAATAATTAGAAATTTCAAAATAATCTGATTTTTTTATTATATACTCTTGAAATAATATCATTTTGTGGTATAATTATTTTGAAAATTTAAATGATTAGGAAAAATTTCGATATATTCTCTCCCCTTAAAGTTCATTATTCACCTTAAGGAAGAAATTATCAAGTTTGTCCTTATGAATTTTAAGGAGGATTTCAAAATGGAAGATAAAAAAATAATTTGTAAAGATTGTGGAAAGGAATTTGTTTTCACAGTTGGAGAACAAGAATTCTACAAGGAAAAGGGATTTGATAATGAGCCAGTAAGATGCCCTGATTGTAGAAGAGCTAGAAAAGCACAAAATAACAGAAGATAGTTTCTGTTTTAAAAGACTAATCATTAATTTGATTGGTCTTTATTTCATTTTTATCAAATTATAAGAAATCCTATATTTTATAAGTATTTTTTCTTTAAATCTACATAAACTATTATCTGCAGCTAATATTTTTCGAAGGAGGATTTTTTTAATGAAATTAATAAAGATGTTTTTTACAATATCTGTTTTATTAGGATTATTTGCTTTAATATTTAAATATTCAATTTGGTCAATAAATATAATATTGCTTGCGGCTATTTTATTATTAGTAGTAGATATTTTTTATGCTAAGGCTTAAATTTATTATCTACGTACTTTGAAAGAATATCTTATAAGATAACTTTATTTTATGATAACTTTGAGATTAATAAAATATTTTAAATTATA
>NZ_ASRV01000146.1 GCF_000401215.1 Clostridium sartagoforme AAU1
TGATAACTTTGAGATTAATAAAAATATTTTAAATTATATATTTTTATAGTTCAATTATTGTTAGTTTAATATTGCTCCCTCTCATAAATTATTAAGCTTAATATCCCATACTTTTATTTAGAATACTTATTTATACATAAATTTAAATTCATACTTTTCCTCTTATTTCATTTCATGTTCTTCGTGCCTCTTAATTTTGATCCATTGACTAATGTTAAATTAAAATAATCAAATCTAAACTTATATATTAATCCTGTATAAGCTAAATTTAATCATATATTTCATATACTCATCATAAATACCAATCTATAGTCTTATTCCTTGTTGACATGGTAAATTTCCAAATTTATAATTAATTGTATAACTATAAGTCTTATATGTTAGTATGCACAAATGAAAGGAGTGCTTTAATTGGAAAGTAATACAGATAAAAAGAAGGTTATTTTTAGTGGAATTCAGCCTTCTGGTCAATTAACTTTAGGAAATTATTTAGGAGCTATAAAAAATTGGGTGGCTCTTCAAGATGAATTTGATTGTTATTTTTGCGTAGTAGATTTACATGCAATAACTGTTAAACAAGAGCCAAAGGATTTAAGACAAAGAACTCTTGAAGTTCTTGCAATATATATAGCTGCGGGTATAGTTCCTGAAAAGAATACTTTATTTATTCAATCACATGTTCCTGCTCACAGCGAATGTGCATGGCTTTTAACATGTAATTCTTATATGGGAGAACTTAGTAGAATGACTCAGTATAAAGATAAATCTCAGAGATATGGGGATTCAATAGGTGCTGGACTATTCACTTATCCTGTATTAATGGCTGCTGATATTCTTTTATATAATACAGATTTAGTACCTGTGGGTCAAGATCAAAAGCAGCATTTAGAAATAGCTAGAGATATTGCTAACAGATTTAATAATACTTATAGTCCAACATTTAAAATTCCAGATCCATATATTCCAAAGGTTGGTGCTAAGGTTATGAGTCTTCAAGATCCGACTAAAAAGATGTCTAAGTCAGACGACAATCCAAATGGATACATCTTAATTATGGACCCACCTGAAGTAATAAGAAAGAAGGTTTCTAGAGCTGTTACTGATAGCCTTGGAATTATAAATTACTCTGATGATCAACCAGGTGTTAAGAATTTACTTGATCTTCTAATTGCAATAAATGGTTCAACCCCACAAGACCTCGTAGCCTATTATAAAGATAAAGGCTATGCTGATTTAAAGAAAGATGTAGCTGATGCTATAGTAAATGAGTTAGAACCAATTCAAAATAAAGTTAATGAAATCCTTAAAGATAAAAAAGCATTAGAAGAAATATATAAATTAGGTGCTGAAAAAGCAAACTATATATCAATGAAAACACTTAGAAAAATGCAAAAAAAGATTGGATTTATTCCTAGAGGATAATAACAAAAAAGTTGAATGATCTTATTTACATTCAACTTTTTTTACTTTAATTAAAAGTTTTATAGTTTATTTTTATTAACACTCTATGCTTATTAATTACTTAGTCCAATCTCTACTTGTTAAATATTCAATAAATGGTTCTCTAAGTTCTTCTCTTTTCAAAGCATACTCTACTGTTGCTTGCAGGAAACCTAATTTATCTCCCACATCATATCTTTTTCCTTCAAAATTATAGGCATACATAGCTTCATTTTCAATTAAAGTTTGTAATGCATCTGTAAGTTGAATTTCTCCGCCTTTACCTGGCTTAGTATTTTGTAAAATATCAAATATTTGTGGAGTTATTATATATCTTCCTAATATAGCAACATTACTTGGAGCTTCTTCTATAGCTGGTTTTTCAACCAATTTTTTTACTTTATAAACCCTATCTTCAATATGAATTCCATCCACTATTCCATATTTATTTACATCTTCTTGATTTACTGTTTGAACCCCTAAAATAGACGTTTTATATTCCTTATAGCAATTCATTAATTGTTTTAAGCAAGGAACTTCTGAGTCTACTACATCGTCACCTAATAATACTGCAAAAGGCTCATTACCAACAAATGCTCTTGCACATGAAATTGCATGCCCTAATCCCTTAGGCTCTTTTTGTCTTATATAATGAATATCTACCATATCAGATATTCCTCTTACAAGTTCCAAAAGATCTTCTTTATGATTTTTTTCAAGTTCCATTTCTAATTCTACTGATTTATCAAAATGATCCTCTATGCACTTTTTATTTCTTCCTGTGATTATAAGAATTTCCTCTATTCCTGATGCAACAGCCTCCTCAATAATGTATTGAATAGTTGGTTTATCAACTATTGGAAGCATTTCTTTAGGCTGTGCTTTAGTTGCTGGTAAAAATCTAGTTCCAAGTCCAGCCGCTGGTATAATAGCTTTTCTTACTTTCATATTTATCCCTCTCATTCACATATCTTTACATAATATAACCAATTTTATTTTAGCATAGAAATACAATAAGTTCAATTTACAGATTACATAAGTTGAAACATTTTCCAATTATACATTATATTTATGCTATTAATATAATGTATAAGGAGTATTTTTTATAAATTCTA
>NZ_ASRV01000147.1 GCF_000401215.1 Clostridium sartagoforme AAU1
TTTGTTATCTAATACTTTTTATAAAATCTATATATTTGTCATGATTAATTGCAAAATTCCCAGAAACTTTACTATTTTCATTTAAATTTCTTGTGACAACAGCCCCAAGACTAACACTTGAACTATTTCCAATTATAAGCCCATTGGAAACAGTTGCACCTATACCAAACCAACAATCATCTCCTATTATAGTTCTTCCACCTATTGTTGTTTTAGATGTGATAAAGCATCTCTTACCTACTTTTACAGCATGAGCTATATGAACAAGATTGTCTATTCTACTATATTCACCAATTATAGTATTATCCCAAGGATAAATCGCTTTATCTATGCAAGCAGAATATTGAATCTCAGTATTTTCTTGAATTATTACTCCACCAATATGAGTGACTCCAATTGTTTTATTATTATATCTCTTAAATTCGTAGCCTTCTCCACCAATTACAGTATTCGCTCTAATTATGCAGTTATCCTTAATTGTAGTATGCTCACGAATAATTACATATTCTTCTATTACTACATTATTACCAATTTTAACATTCTTATTACTAATAATTGCAGTTGGAGAAATACTACAATTTTCTCCTATTTCAGTTTCAAAATCCTCTCTTTTATAATCTTTATTTTCAATTAACTTATTATGTAAATTGAAAAAATCTATTCTCGGAACATCTGAGGTTATAACACCAATATTTTCTGGAATATGAATTGCCATTTCTTTTGTAGTAATAACACATGAAATACTTTTGCTTAATTGACTTAAAAATTTCTCACTTTCAATAAATGATAATAATTTTTCATTTGCTTCAGAAATATTTAATCCTAAAGATGAAAATTCCCCATCTCTAAAAAGTTCAAAGTTATTTTCTAAAGCTAAAATTTCACTTAATAACATATAGCAGCCTCCCTCAATTCTCTACTTTAATACTTTTTTATATAATTCTAATAGCTTCTTTTCCTCTCTATCCCACGAAAAATTATTAATAAAGCTTTCTTTATTCTCTTTACCTATAATCTCTATTCTACTTCTATCCTCTGAGAAATATTCAATTCCTTCTTTAATACTATTAATATCTAAAGGATCCACATACTTTCCTACATTTCCGAAGAACTTTTTCCAGAATTCAAAATCAGATAATACCAATGGTTTTTCACAAGCCATATATTCAAGTACCTTTATTGGAATACTTTCTTTATAATTTTCAGTAGGATATAAAGTACACATTCCTAAATCTGCTGCTTTGATATATGAATAAACATCTTTGACAGGAAGTGATCCAAAATATTTACAATATTTATATCCTTCCAAACTCATACATTCTTTTTTTAGCTCTTCACTTTCAAAAGGTCCTAATATCCAAAGTTCAACCTTTCCTAAGAAAAGTTCTGTTACTTGTATAAGTTCCCTAATTCCTCTAATCTTAGTAATAGACCCAACATAAATTATAACAAATTTATCATTATTCTCTCTTTTTATTGGTTTTGCATTTTCTATTACATCTCTTATTGCAAAATTCTTTACTGAAATACTACTTTTATTATCAAACTTAGCTGCTAATTCATCACTTGCTGCTATAATTGCATCAAAACTTTTACTTCTATTTTTTTCATAAAAGTTATAACCCCTAGAAATTATTTTTCTTATCCATATAGGACCTAAATAACTTTTAGCTAAAATTTGCTTTGGAACATCTTCATGAACATCATAAATTACTTTCTTTCCTTTTTTCTTTAATGCCATACCTAATTTTATTAGTTCTGGATCATGAAAATGATATAAATCTGCATCTAATTCAATAGCTTTATCTAAGGCTATTCTACTTTTTTTAAAAAATCTATGTAATCTACCAGTATTATTATAATCTAAAGCTTTTATATTAGTTCCATATAACGTTTTGTCGTGATTTGAATTTATTATTAAAGAAACATCATAACCTGCTTTACTTAAACTCTGACACTCCTTTAAAAGTATTCTACTATCATTTTCTTTATGTGCAGTAGAAATATGACAAATTTTATTTTTCATTATTTATCTCCTTAAAATAATTTCATGTTTATCTTGAAATCTTTTTATTATTTTCTTCTAATCTTTTGCTTTTAAAAATATAAAAATTAACTATTCCTAGTATAAATCCAATACCATAAGATATATGTAATATTGGGAAAGTAACAAATAAATATGGGAAATGCTTCAAGCTTTTCTTATTAGAAATTTTAAAACTAAATACACAATCTAAAATTAAATATAAAAGAATAGTTGAAAAATATCCTGTTCTAATTATATTAGAAAAAATACTAGCAACTCCGCCCAAAATTAAAAATAATACAAACATAAGTGGTATTAAATGTCTAATTGAAGCTGGTTTTTTATGTTTTTGTATTACTCTAACCTTCCAAAATCCATATTGATAATATTGCCTCCACAATTTTTTAAAATCACCTCTACTATAATAAGTTGATTTTATTTTTGGAGTTAATAAAATTTTCTTTCCAGACTTTTGAACTCTAAAATTCAATTCATCATCTTGATTTCTTACTAATTCTTCATCAAAAGCTCCTATATTAATAAGAAACTCCCTGTTGTAAGCTCCAAAACCTACAGTATCAACATAGCTTTCTTTATCTGCATATCTAAATAATGCATTTCCTACACCAAAAGGACAACTCATTGCTTCTGCAATAGCCTCACCCTTTATACTATCATTAATAGTTGTTATAACTCCTCCAGCACAACCAACCTCTTCATTTTCTAAAGCTAAAACATTTTCTTTTACAAAATCTTTATCAGCATATGCATGTGCTCCAAAAATTATAACAATATCAGATTTACTTTCCTTTATTCCAAGATTCATCCCTGAAGGTGCAGAAAACTTTTTATTATCTAAAATCCTAACAGAAGGATTATCCTTTATTATTTCAGAAATAATAGCCCTTGTATTATCCGTTGACATTCCATCAGCTATTAATATTTCAATTAATTCTTTTGGATAGCTTTGACTTAATAAAGAATCTACGCATTTCTTTATATAATTTTCCTCATTCCTACATGGAATAACAATTGATACCGTCTTTTTCACAATTACAACTCCTATCAAACTTATTAAATCTATAAACTATATTATATATTCTACATCTAAATTTATTTAACAATTAAATTATAAACATTTTCTAATTCTTTAACTATTACTTTTCTACTAAATCTATTTTTAATATATTCGGAAACTTCATTGCTATTAAATTTCGAATTATCATTTGCAATATTTTCCATAGCATTATAAAGTTCATTCAATTTGTCTACATTAATCATATATCCAAGGTTCTCATTAAAGAAATCCTCTGGTCCACCACACTTCGTTGCTATAATAGGTACCCCGCATGCTAACGCTTCTATATATACAACACCAAAAGTTTCATACATACTTGGCAATACAAAGCAATCAGCATTCCCCATTACAGCTGGCAAATCTTCTCTTAAAACTTCTCCTAATAAATGAACATCTTCATTTAAATTGTATTTATTAATCATTTGTTGTATATTTATTTTTTCTGGTCCATCTCCACCAATATATAGTTCTATATCACTATAATTTTTTTGAGTTTATTAAAAGCCTCAATAATAAGATCTATTCTTTTATTTTTCTTTAAATATGCTACTGTTACAAATCTAAACTTTTCTCTTTTATGATCTTTATAAACTTTAAATCCATCAGTATTAACAATATTAGGTACAACTACTATATCATTGTTTGTATAATTTTTCATTGAAGATTTAAGCTTTTCACCTACGCTTATTAATTTATTTGCATTATTATAAGATTCAGTTAAAATTTGTTTATTATAATCATTTAAAGAATTATTTAATATTGTAGATGAATGTTCTGTTATAACATACGGAATAGAATATTTATCTTTTATAACCTTTGCTGCCAACCCTCCATATAAACCACAATGAACATGGATTATATCTGGTTTGCCATACATTCTCACATATTTTTCATATAGGTTTAGTGTTTGCTTTACCCATAAGTTTACACCAAGGAAATTTCTCATCATCAATATATTCCATCCATGTAATCTTACAGTGTTTACACCTTCTTCATCATTAAATGTAATTTGAAAATGATTTCTTTTAAAATTTTTATAATTAATATTAGTAATTCTTCTAGTTTCACTATAAATTACCCCTACTTTATGTCCTCCATCTTTTAAGGCAAGAGCTTGTTCTTTAAAAAATATACTTCTTAAAGGCTCTTCTTTAGTAGGATATCCAGAAGGTAATATTAAAATATGCATAAATTTCTCCTTTTAACTAAAATTAATAAGTATAATTTATTAAATATTATAACACATAGGAGCCTTAAAACAATAAATGAACTTATATTTTTAATCACTTAATATTTATTATCTGTATAGCTTTTAATTGAATAATTTATAGTATCATGTTAATATGAATAATGCATATTAACATGATACTATAAAACTTATAAATTATAGTTAGTTATTCTAAATTTTCTTATTGTTTTATATATATTTTATATAAACTAAAAATGTATTTTAACTTTAAGTTTACACTATATTTATATGGAGGAAATAAAATAATGAAAAAAAGCACAAAAGATTCTATTATTGTTGGCTTTGCCTTATTTTCAATGTTCTTTGGAGCAGGTAATCTTATATTTCCAGCCTTCCTTGGAAATAGGATAGGAAGCGAATATTTATTAGGTATTATAGGATTTATTACTACTGGAGTCGGACTTCCACTCCTAGCTATCTTTGCTTGCTCAAAAGGAGATGGAACTTTTGAAACCCTTTCAAATAAAATAGGTAAAAAGTTTTCAATAATAATTACTGCTGCTCTATTTATAACCGTAGGACCTCTGCTTGCAATTCCAAGGACAGCAGCTACTACTTTTGAACTTACAATAAGCCCCTTTTTCCCTAGTGTATCTCCATTTATAGTTATGACTATATATTTTATAATAAACTTATTTTTTGTTTTAAAAAGTACTTCTATAATTGATACACTTGGTAAATACTTAACACCAGCTTTAATAATTTTACTTGTAATTCTTATTACTAAAGGATTTTTTATACCTATTGGAAATATAGTTGAAACTGATGCTATTAATGTTTTTCCATCTGCTTTGCTAGAGGGATATCAAACAATGGATGCTATAGCTGCTCTATTATTTGCAGGTATAATAACTGATTCATTAAAAAATAAAGGATACAAAGATAATCAAATGTCTACTATGATATTAAAATCAAGTTTTGTTGCAATTATTGGGCTTGCTTTTGTTTATGGAGGACTAACTTATATAGGTGCTCAAACTGTCAACTTAGCATCAAGTGATATTGGAAAAACTACACTTCTAGTATTAATAGCTAAAAATATACTAGGTCAAATTGGCCCTATAGTAATCGGAGTTGCTATGGGTCTTGCATGTTTGACAACATCTATTGGATTATTAACATCAAGCTCAAAATTTTTTGAAAGAGTATCAAAGGGTAAGTTACCATATAATTTAAATGCTATTGTTATATCTATTATTAGCTTAGCAATCGCAACTCTAGGCGTTGATAAAATAATAGTTTTATCAATTCCAATACTTAATATATTATATCCTGTATCAATTACTTTAATTGCTACTACTCTTTTATCTAATATATTAAAAAATATTAATGCTATAAGATTTGGAGTTTATACTTCATTGATTTTTGGAATACTCTTTGAAATTCCTTTGATTAATTTAAGTTTTATTCCACTTTCAAATCTAGGATTTGGATGGGTACTTCCTACTATAATTTCAATAATAATAGGATACGTTATTTTTTCTCCTAGAAACAAAAATGCTATACAATTAGACTAAGCAAAATTTCTAGTTAGAAGTTCATAAAGCACAGTTTACAGCTTTTTATTTTTATAAGTATTAGGGAACATGGTTAAGTATAAAATCGATAATTAAAATTTGAGGAATATTTAATTAAGTATATACTTAATTAATGAGCTTCATTCTAAATTATAACTGAGTTCAATCTATATAAGTATCTAGTGATTAATATTAAAAACCTTGATTTGTTTTTTCATAATGTAATTTTTATGAAAAACAAATCAAGGTTTTCCTTATTTACTATTTAACTTTAAAAACCCTAAAATCTATTCCCCTTTACCTGCTAGCTGTTACTTGTTCCCCAAACTCAACTGTGAACTAAAAAACTGTTACCTGACACCTATCACCTATTACCTCTATTACCTGCCTGTTACTTTATAAAAAAACTGTGAATTGTGCACTATGAACTAAATAAATTGCTTTGCAATTTATAACTAACGTTAACTATTATAAATAGTACTTTTCCTTTTTAGATCTCTTGAATTTTTTCAATAAAATATGACTTATAAATGACGTTATTATAATAATTATTATTCTTAACAAAAATAACCTTTTTTCAAATAAAGAATTCTGAAAATAGAAATCATTAATTAAATTGCTTAAATATGGCGCTATTATTATTCCTATAAAGGTTTTTAGCATAAACTCAGCAATCTTCTTAGGGAAATTAAGAATTATTCCTTCATTCATATGTTCTACTAACATATTATCTGTTAATCTTTTTGCTATGAATATTAAAATTACTCCTGTTATTATAAAGAAGGCCGATATGGTAATTATTTGTAATTTACTCATACTATTTCCTATAGGAACTCCATTTAGATATTCCATTATCCCATTATATACATATCTTATTCCTTTATTTTCGTAATTAATATAGCTATAAAGCCCTGATTGTAAATTTATCAATAAAGCAATAAAATATATAAATATAAATATTCCTGAACCTATTAGATAATATGTATTTGCAAAAATTGAATCCAACAATGCTAATCCACCTATTGTAATAGTTGATATACTAATTATTCTAATTACATCTATAGAAATACTTTCATTAAAACTTCCAATATATCTAATAATTTCAGCATTTTTTATTACTCCCTGTCCTATAATAATTAAATAAGCTATTAAATAAAGTATTGCACAAATTATTATTAGTATAAGTTCCCTTTTTCTTATATCTAGTCTTGAAAATGGTCCAGATAATAAGGTTGACCACTTTTTTCTTTTAAACATTCCTACTATTATTATATAACAAATTATTAAATATAATATTAATATAACTACACATTCAAAAGAATAAATAAGATTATGATTGTATCCATTATAAAGATTTTCTCTTAATCTCCAATTAAAATATTCATCAATAATAATTTTAGTAATTAGAAATGTACCTACATATGCTATAGCTAAAGGAAGGATTATTTTGGCATCTCCTTGATAAAATAAACTTTTATTCAAATATTTCTTCATAATCGCACTTCCCTCCTAATCTATGTATAAATATTTCTTCAAGACTTAAATCTATTTCTTCCATAAATAAAGGCTTAAATCTATTTAATTTTTCCTTAAAGTCATCATTGTAATTTTCTGTTATAATAGTAAATACTCTTCCAACTTGTGAAATGCTAAATATACCTTCTATATTTAAATCTTCTTCATAAACTGGCATATCAAATGCCACCTGAATCTTCTTTATATTTTTCTTTATATTTTCTAATGAATTATAATATTCAAGTTTCCCATCATTAAGTATCATTATATCATCACATACTCGTTCAAGTTCTCCTAAATTATGCGAACTTATTATAACTGATTTTTCTTTACCATATACTTCATTCATGATTATTTTCAAAACATTTTCTTTTAAAATAGGATCCAATCCTGATGTTGGTTCATCTAACACTAAAACTTCACACTCTAATGAAAATGCAAGCATTAAATTAACTCTCATTTTCATACCTTTAGATAATTGTAAAAATCTTTTATTTAATGGAATTTTAAAAAGTCTATTAATCTTATAAAATTTATCTTCATTAAAATCGGGATATATAATTTTATAATAATTTATTATTTCTTTTAAGGTTATTAAATAAAAACTACTGTGCTCATCTGGAACAAAAGCTATTCTTCTCTTTATTTCTGGATTATCATAAACTTCTTTTCCATTTAAAAAGGCATCTCCATAGCTTCCCTTGTATACCCCAACTATTCCTCTTATTAAAGATGTTTTGCCCACTCCACTTGGCCCTACAATCCCTAAAACCTTTCCTTTATCCAAAGAAAAACTTATATCTTCTAATATCTTAGTATCTCCATAATTTAAGGAATAGTTTTTCAATTCTAACATATTATATTCCTCCTCTTATTTCCTTAAATCCTTCACTTAACAATAAAATCAAATCATTTTCTTCAATTCCTAGGTAATTAGCTTCTAATATTAATCTTTTTATATCTATAATTAATTTACTCTTCTTATCCTCTGAAGCTTTTTTCTCGTATTTGTCTGATACAAATGTTCCTTTACCTTTTATTGTTTCTACAATATTATCACTTTCAAGTTCTCCGTATGCTTTACTGACAGTATTAGGATTTATAGTTAGTATAGTTGATAACTCCCTGATTGATGGTAACTTATCTCCTGGTTTCACTATACCTTTTAATATAAGTTCTTTTACCCCAATTATAATTTGTTCATAAATAGGTGTACTACTTCTTGAATCAATTATTAACATAAGCTCACCTCACCTAAAAAACTATTTATGTTCTATAGTATAATAATCAACTACATACCCATCTCCCTCATCTATAACTATTAAATAAAAATCTATTAATGTGACTACTTCTTCGTTAGACATTTTTTCCTTATATATTTCATTATATGATTTATATATTCCCTCTTTATTCACTGTTCCGTCTGAATTCACAAAAACTTTATCTACTTCATTATTATAAATAACTGAAGCACTTAATTTATAAGTTCTGACTTCCTTTGTTTTAGGATAATTTGGTATATTCTTAAAGGATTCTTCATAATTCACTCTTAGATTTCCTAAATTCTCTATATTTACTTCACTTATTTCATAACTTAAAAATATTGGTATTTGTTCATTAATGTATTTATTTGAATTATAATCATTTAAATATAATCTATATCTTCTTGATATACTTTCAAGAAATTCTTTTGGTGTAATATTGTAGTATCCATTTCTATTTTTAACCACTTCATAACTATTAGCATATCCAATAAAATTAGTTATTGCTTCTTCTGGAGTATCGTATCTTACTTGTTTATCATATATTTTAGTCTTATCTCCAAATGATGTTATTATAATAAATATTATGATAAGTCCACTTACTGCTAAAAGTGTAGATTTTTTCATATAATTCCTCCCTTATTTAGAAAATAAAAAAATACTAAGTGTATTACTCAATGTAGTACACTTAGTATTATATGGAATAATTTGTTTTTTAACAATTATTATTTTCTTAAGATGTAGAAATTAATCTTAAAGTTTTCTTAAGATTATTTTATTAAATTTTATTTATTGACTTTGAATTATTCATGTTTATTATTATCATTCCAAATAATATCCATAACATATACGTATTAGTAATTACCCCTTTATGGTTAAACTGTATTCCCGTAGTTACTCCTATAAATATAAATAATATTAATGAAACGAATATCCCTCGGTTTTCCTTATATTTCTTAATGCAATTTTTAAATTGAATTGTAAAAATTCCTAATACTGAAATTAATGCAAATATTCCAAGTTCTACTCCAACATTCAAGAATAAATTATGGGCATGTTCCATTGAATATAAAGGAGCAACCATATATTTTCTTATATCAGCATCTATACTCATGTATGCATTATCCGCATTTAATCTATAATTTTCATTAAAGTTTCCATACCCAACCCCAAAAATGTTATCTAAAATTATATCTTTACTTGTAATTATAGAAAGAACTCTTGCTGTATTTGATGTATTTTGTAAGAAATGCCCTGAACTATCTCCACGTCCCATTATTTTAGGTAACATAAATGGTGATATTAGTGTTCCAACTATAACAATTGCTATAAATATATATCTATATTTCTTACTAAATAGAATCAATATAATTACTAATCCTAAAGATAGCCATGCTCCTCTTGAAAATGTTATAAATATACATCCAGCCTGCAAAAGTATAGATAAAATTAAAAAAATATTTTCTGAAACTCTATTTTTTTTATATAAAAGCTCATTTAGAAGTAATGGAAATACCATTAAAACTACATTAACAAATATATTTACATTATGATATCCAAAGGTTATTAATTCTCTAGAGGACTTTATAGTTTCAATATTTAATCCTATTCCTACTACTTGTAGTAACCCATATAAACAACTAAAATTTATGGAAATAATTAATGAGTATACTATTCTTTTAATATCTTGTTTATTAAAAACTGCTATAACTATAGATGCCACTAACATAGGTATTAATATAGATGTTGTTGTTAATTCTAAAGATAATATAAAATTAGTTGAGAAAAAACAACTTATATAGCTTGAAATGCAAAATAAAATTATAAAATAAGATAAGATCTTATTTTTCTTAAATAATTCGTTTATCTTCAATTTTATATTTTTATAATTACATAAGAATATATATAAAATAATTATACTTTCAAAATTTAACTTCATTATAAATAAATCTATATATAAAACTTTTCTTGCCGTTACCAGTATAGGCATAGATATGATAAATAAGTATACACATCTTTTTATATCATTCTTCGCATTTATCAAAATATATAAAGTTATAATTAATGATAGTGTAAATGTAAATCCATCTTTTATACCAACTAATCTAATTGATAATAAAGCACATACTATTACAAATACACTCATTAATAACCACTTAAAATAATTTTTCTTAATATTCATAGTATTATTACTCCTTATACTTATCTAATTGAATATCCTTATTTCTATCATTATTATTAATAAAGTTATTCATTTCAGTTTTAAGATTCATTATACCATTTTCAATATCTATTTCACCTTTTATCATAGCAAAAATATAACTCTTAACTATATTGGAATTCCCCACTAATACTTCTGTAGGATCTTTTAGAGAATGATTGTAATCTTTATTATCATTTAATCCGTCATACATATCTTGATTAAGATAATTATCACTAAAAGTTGCAAAGTTATTGTCATTTTTCTCCAAATAAGCTGTTGTATCTTTACTTAATAACCATTCATAGACTTCCTTAACTGCATCATAATGCTTTTCCTTCATTTTAGCCTTTTCCTCTGATATATTTTCTTCTTGATGATTTGCTATAACTAATATTCTTGGATAAGTATAATAGTATAATTTCCCGCTATTTTTACTAGCAAAAGGTATATTACTAAATCTAACATCAATTCCCTCTAACCTATCCCTAATACTATATTTTTGATAATAATTAGTTATCATCATTGCTGATTTTTCACTTTTAAAGTTGTTAAATATCTCCTCTGTAGTCTTATCTTCAAAATCTAAACTTATAAGATTTTTATCATACATTTCTTTAAATTTTTCAACAACCAAAGTTAATCCATTATAATCATATTCTCCTGTTTTATAATTCCAAAATGTAGGATAAGTAGAGTTTTCTGATGTTGCTGATGTTCCTAAAATACTAAATATATCATGTATATAATTTAGCGATAAATCTAATGGAATTATATTAGGGAAAGTATTTTTTATCTTTTGCTGCATATATATAAGTTCATCTAATGTACTAGGAATAAAGTTTGATGATATTCCAGACTTAACTAATACTTCATTATTATACATAATTTTAGGCATCGCAGAGCCATACTTTATACCAACTATATCATCATTATATAAAAAAGTAGAATTATCAGTAATATTTGATATATCAATATTTATTTTCTCTAACGGTTGTATGAATTCTTTTTCTAATAGTGTTTTTTCAGAATATTCAAATATGTCAATTTTATTATCATTTGCCAATTTTGTATATAGTAGATTTGTATAATCAGTACTATTTAGTATTAAATTTATATATATATCATCGTTATTTGCATTATATTTTTTTACAACTTCACTTATTCCTTCTGTTATTTCATTCTTTTTCAATAATATTGTAACAATTTCTCTATTTTCATCACTTCGATTAATAAATTTATATCCTTTATATAAAAAGCAGTTAATATTATTAAAAATACTATTATCGTAAATCTTTTATTTTCTTTTATAAAACTCTTCATATTTTTTACCTTTCATATATTTGAATAAAACTCCGCATAAAAGCGGAGCTTCAATAAATTATTTCATATCTAATGTTGAAAAATTATTAAATGGAAAACTAACAGGCATTCCTGTTTTTCTTGATTTATATGCAGCTAAAATTATTGATAAAGGTACTATAGCATCTTCTCCACTTACATATGGTTTTCTATCTTCATTTACAGCTTCTATAACATCTCTAAACAAAGGAGTATGCCCTTTACCATACACACTATCTATTTCAACTTGCAAATCTTTTTTAACAGATTCTTCATCTTCACCTTCAAATCTCCAAGTCTTAAGCTCGTTTACAGCAAGTCCGCCTATTACAACAGTTCCCTCTGTACCAAATACACTTAATGTTTCTTCTAAGTTCTTTGGATATACTACTGCACTTCCTTCTACAATTCCTATAGCTCCATTTTTAAATCTAATTACTATAGCTCCAAAGTCTTCAGCCTCAATTTTATTTTTAAATGTATCACATTCTGCATAAACTCTTTCTACTTCAGATCCAATCATCCATTGTAGTAAATCTATATTATGTATGCATTGATTCATTAAAGTACCACCATCTAAATCCCAGGTACCTCTCCATGGAGCTTGCTTATAATAATTATCATCTCTTCTCCAAAGAATCCTAGCTGTTCCATTCATTATTCTTCCTAACTTTTCTTCTTCTACAACCTCTCTAAGCTTTTGAATTGGTTTATTAAATCTATTTTGATGTGCAACTGATAACTTAACATTATTTTTCTTTGCAACTTCTATCATTTCATTAGCATCGTCTATAGACATAGCCATTGGTTTTTCTACTATTACATGTTTTCCTTTATTCATACAGTAAATAGCTATTTCAGCATGATATCCACTTTCTGTTGCTATAGTAATAACATCTATATCCTCATTTTCAATCATTACTTTATAATCTTCATAAATTCTAACCTTTAAAGATGAATCATTCATTTTAGTTAAGTATTCTTCCTTTTTAGCTTCTGCAAGATCAAGCTTTACATCACACGTTGATACTAATTCTGCAGCATCTTTATTTTCAACTAAACCTTCTATATGCTTATATGAAATTCTTCCACAACCTATAATCGCAAATCTTAGCTTTTTCATTTATTTAACCACCTTTATAAACATTTTATTATTGTTTTAAAAATTAAAGAAATATCAAAAATCAAATTACTCTTTTCAATATATTCTAGATTTAACTTAAGTTTATCTTTCATAATTACATTTATATAGTATTCTTCTGGATTATCTACTTTTCCTAAAATATCATTTTCATCTTTATATCTTAAAGAGGCTAAATCAGTTATACCCGGTCTAACCTCAAGAACTTTTCGTTCTGATTCTGTGTACATCTGAACATATTTAGGAACTTCTGGTCTTGGACCAACTAAACTCATATCACCCTTTAAAACATTAAATAGTTGAGGAAGTTCATCTATTTTATATTTTCGTAAAATTGATCCTACATTTGTAATCCTATTATCTTTCCCTACCGTAATTTGCTTTCCAAGTTTTTCAGCATCACTTACCATGGTCCTAAATTTATAGATATAAAATGGGATTCCATTTCTCCCTATTCTTTTTTGCAAAAAAAGAATATTTCCCTTAGAATCTATTTTTATTGCTATAGCTACTATTAAAAGTACTGGTGATAATATCAATATACCTAACATAGAAGCTAAAAAATCAAATATTCTTTTTATCAATTCATTACACTTTTTCATTTTCTCTCCCTTTGCTCTTTAGTCAACTATTTCATTATTAGTTATTGCCACTTCGTTAACTTCACTGGGTTCTTTATAGGTTGGTACTATTTGTTTTAATTTTTCCTTTACCTTTTCTTCATCATTTTCTTCAAGTATATCTTTTAGATCCGATAACTTTTTACTTAAATTTTCAATACTATCAAAAGTTGGTCTTCCTATATATATCTTCTTATGATTCGTATTTAAAAGACCTTCTTCACTCATTAATAATTCCTCATATAATTTTTCCCCTGGTCTTAACCCTGTAATTTTTATTTTTATATCCCTATGAGGTTCTAATCCTGATAACTTTATTAAATCCATTGCTAAATCATAAATTTTAACTGGTTTTCCCATATCTAAGACAAATATCTCTCCCCCTTTAGCAAAACCACCTGCTTGAAGTACAAGTTGTGCTGCCTCCGGTATAAGCATAAAATATCTTGTTATATTTTTATGGGTAACTGTAACTGGTCCCCCATTTTTTATTTGTTTCTTAAATAATGGAATTACAGAACCATTACTACCCAATACATTTCCAAATCTAACTGCAACAAATTCCGTTTCACTAATAGTATTGTAAGATTGTATTATCATCTCACATAATCTTTTAGTGGCCCCCATTATATTAGTAGGATTTACAGCTTTATCGGTAGATATAAGTACAAATTTTTCTACACATTTTATATGAGATATATTAACTAGGTTTAAAGTTCCAAAAACATTATTTTTAATTGCTTCTTTTGGACTATCTTCCATAAGTGGAACATGCTTATGGGCTGCTGCATGAAATACCACATTAATATTATATCTATTAAATATTTCTTTTAATCTATCTTTATCTCTTACAGATCCAATTAACACTTTTATATTTAAATTAGGATAGTCATACCTTAATTCATTTTGAATGTCATAAACAGTATTTTCATATATATCTAAAAGTATTAAGAGTTTGGGTCCAAATTGAACTATTTGTCTACATAGCTCAGAACCTATAGAGCCTCCCGCACCAGTAACTAAAACTATCTTATTATTTAAGTACTCTGATATACCTTTATTATCTAAAACAACTTGTTCTCTTCCAAGTAAATCTTCTAATTCAACATCTTTTATTTTACTAACAGTTGCCTCACCGGATATTATTTCATAGATACCTGGTATTATTTTTATTTTACAGTTAGCTTTTTTGCAAATCTCTAAAATTTTTCTTTTATTTTCATTATCTATCGAAGGTATTGCTATTATAATAGTATCTATTTCTTGTTCTTCTGCCAATCTTATTATGTCTTCTCTTTTTCCTTCAACCTTTACTCCACTAATTCTTTTACCTTGTTTAAAATCAGCATCATCTATTAAAAGAATTGGATTTAATTTAAGATTTCTTCTTGAAAGCATCTCATTAATAATCATTGTTCCTGCAGAACCTGCACCAATTATCATAACCCTTTGTTGATCGTTGGAATATTTATATGGAACATATAATAAAGTTCTTCTATAAACTCTATATAAAACTCTATATCCAAGAACTAATATACATGTAAGCATAGTACCAATAACACAAACATTTAAAGGTATAGTAGCTCCTATATTTCTAGTATATAGTATAACTAAGGCTCCTGCTAAAATACCTCCTCCAGCACCTAATAAAAATTCATCGGTCCCTGTTAAATGCCAAAGAGAGCTATACATTTTAAAGGATATAAAACATATTAAATATATAATTGTAACCGCTAATACATCATTTTGATATATTGTAGCTATTTCAGTAAATCTCTCATAAAAAGTAATATTTATTGATAATAAATATGCCATATTAACCATAAAAATATCTATTATTACTAATATAACGGTTCTTAGCTTATTCATAAATTTCTTCTCCCAATATCTATTTTATTAATTCCATTTTTCTCTTAACTTCTACAATTATACTACTAATACCAATATATTGTCCATAATACTAATCTTCATTAATTAATTATTAATTATTTGTTTTATATTTTAGTATTGACTTTACCATAGATAAAATATCCCTAATAACATTTCTATACATAAATATTACTATTCCAGAACTTAATATAGTAACTATTAATATCAAAGTATTAAATCTGTAAATACTTGATATGGTAGCTAATACATAAACAGAAATTACACTTATAAAAAACTTTACATATTTTACTTCTATTTTATAAAACCTATTACCAAAATAAGTTCTAGTTAAAAAGAAAATAACATAAGCTAATCCTGTAGAAATGGCAGCCCCTTTTGCTCCTAATGACGGAACTAAAATTAAGTTTCCTATTATATTAGCAACTGCTGAAGCCACTGCTATATAAATATGATATTTAGTATTTTTTTGAAATTAATTCCTAAAACAGTTGTTTCAGATATTGTATACATAATTGGCATTAAAACCAAGAATGGAAATATAAATTGAGCTCCTTCATATTTATTTCCTAGTATTATTATTAATAAATCCTTTGTAGCTATTAAACCTATAGCTATAATAATCATAAAGAATGATACAATTTCATTAATATTACTAAAAAATCTTCTGTCTTCAGGATTATTAGCATATTTATCATAAGCAACTGGAACCCAAAAAGTTGTAAAGGCCCCTTGTACAGTGTTTAATATAGAAATAATGTACATTGCCCCCCCATATAATCCAAGTTGAGTATAATCACTGAAAAGCTGTATTGATATTCTATCTATCGATTGAAAAACCCAAGTTATAGCCATTGAAAAAATAAATGGTGTTCCATATTTAATTAATTCTTTAGTAGAAGTTTTTAACTTATCAGTTTTTCTACGGCTCAACCAATCTTTTCTTTCAGTTAAAACCGCAATTATTACCATAACCAGATTTGATAAAACAGTTGATAAAACTAAAGTTATATAATTATTTCTAAAAACATAAAATAGCAATACAATGAAAATAATAAATGCTATTTTATTAATAACACCAAGCATTGAATATGTTTTAGCTTTTTGTTTCATTCTAACATTGATCATAGCAAAATTACTTATTATACTAACAAAACTATGAAACGCAAAAATAACTACTAATAAAAAAGAGGTTTCTTCAACCATGTAATTTGAAACTTGCTTATAAAAAATTAAAAGTAGTATTCCTATACAAAAATTTAATAATACAGGAACCTTTATAGCTCTTCTCAATAAAAGACCCCTACCATTTTCATTTTCCTCATTAAAATATCTTACATACGCTTGGTCTATACCCATAGTTAAAATAAGTACTACTAAACTAGTATAAGTTATGAATATATCCGCTCTTCCCTTCTCATATGGCTCTAGCATCCTTGAAACAATAGGTGTTGAAATCAAACCTAAAATCATTACTAATCCGTTTCCTACAGCAAATTCTATAAATTTTTTTAATAATACACTCATTTATTCACCTGTCAAACTTTTATTTTTTTATTTTTATATAATTATAGCATATGATGTTTAATTAACAATAAATAAACCTTATACTTTTCTTAAATTTTGATTACAATTATCGACTTAAATATATATTTGATATATAATTATTTATGCTTTAACTACCAAAATATTAGGGGGAAAATACTATGAAAATAATTGTATCTCATGATGTCGATAATCTAACAAGAAAGGAGCATAGCAAAGATTTAATAGTAATTAAGATGATAATTCGTGCATTTTTAGAACTATTTTTATTTAGAATAAATCTCTTCACATTTTCTTCTAGATTATCCTGCATTATAAAAAATAATTTTACAAATATAGATGAACTAGTGAAATTTGATGTAAAATATAATACAAAAGCTACATATTTTTTTGCAACATCAAATGACAATACACTAGCATATAAGGCAGAAGCGCCTAAAGTATATGTACAAACTATAATCAAAAACAACTTAAATGTAGGAATACATGGAATAGCTTTTGATGATATCCAAAAAATGAAAGATGAATACATTAGATTTACTAAAATTCATAATATTAACGATATTGGAATTAGAATGCATTATTTAAGGAAAAATAACAATACATTTTCTTATATGAAAAATATTGGTTATCTTTTTGATACTACTGAATACTCCCCAGAACTTAAACAACCTTATATTACAGATGAAGGTTTAATAGAAATTCCTTTTCATGTTATGGACAGTTATTTATTTCAAGATAAAGGCCTTCAAAAATATAACTTGAAATATGCCATAGAATTTACACAAAAAATTATTGATTCAAACTATGACAAAAATATTGTCTTTAATATAAATCTACACCAAGAATACTTTTCAAACGGGTGGAAAGATTGGAAAGATTGGTATATATGGCTTGTTACCTATTGCCATAGTAAAAAAATAGAATTTATTAGTTATCAGGAGGTAGTAGATGAACTTACAGCTAAACAAAATAGATATAAAGAACATATCCTTACTAAGTAAATGGGATCAGTTTGTAGATGATTCACTAGAAGGTACATTTTATCATAAAAGCTACTGGTTATTAAACAATATTGGATCAAACTATAAAAGTGCTCAAAAGTATGAATTATACTATTTATCAGATGCAAATGGAAACTGGATTGCAGCATTTTATATTCCAACAGCAAAAAAATTCGGGATTAACTTTATAGTTATGCCTCATATGACTCCTTTTGGCGGAGTTATGATATCTGCTATTATTCATAACTTAACTATTTCTAAGAAGATATCAAATATAAAAGATATCAATGAAATATTTATAAATGAATTAAAAAAACAAAAACTTCTTTATTATAGCTTTTCACCAGAACACAAAGATGTACAACCATTTATATGGAATAAATATATAACTTCAATAAGATATACCTATAGAATAAATTTAGTAGATGAAAAAATATTATGGAGTAATCTACAAGAAAAAACTTCGGTGAATAAAGGGAATAAAAGTGACGTAACAGTAAAATGGGGATTTACTGAATATTTAGATACTTATTTTGAGTTAAATGATAAAAGTTTTAGTAGTCAAAATATTAGCAACTTTGATAATGCCCTTACAAAAAAACTTTTAATAGAATTGAATAAAAATAATAACTGCATTATAGGTATTATATGTGATGAAAATAATAAAGAAATTGGTGGATGTGTTTTAGCTTATGATAATAAGAGAGCTTATTATATAATGGGTGGTATATCTAGAGAAAATAACTTTGGAATGTCTTATTTGCTTTGGGAAGCTATTTTATATACTAAAAACAAATTAAAACTTCCTGTATTTGATTTCGAAGGTTCCATGATACCATCAATTGAAAAGTACTTTAGAAAATTTGGCGGAGAACTAGTCCCATACTACTCATTAAATAATATATTACTAACAATTAAAAATCATATAAAATAAAAGCTATATCAATGATATAGCTTTTATTTTATCTTATAATATTAACGCCTAGATTGTATAACACACTATCACTTATAATGCCTTTACTTCCTAAAACATATAGGTTTTTAATATATGGCCTACTTAATGCTATTACGTTTTTCACTTCTTCTTCAGCATTATTTAAATTTGATAGTACTACAAATCCACTATTTTTTCCTGCTAAAGCTGAAACAGATAGAGCATCTGGAAAATCTAATCCTGAAGCAATATATAAATTGCTAAGTTCTAATTCTCCCTTAAACCTATTGAATATTGTTTTGTTAGTTTCATATCTATTTTTCCCGCCAAGTCTTTCTACATTTTTTAATTTACTTGACACATTATCAGAAACAGCTCCACTAGAACCTATTACATAACTCTTATTTATGTTTAGAGATTTCACATAGCTTAATACTTCATTAGGTAAATTATCTTTTTCTGTTAAAAGTATTGGTGTATTTCGCTTAGCTGCAATAGATGATATGGATAGGCCATCTGCAAAATCTAGTCCACTTACTATAGCAATTTCTCCTGAACTATTACCTATTTCTTTAGCTATGGAGATTGAAGTTTCATACCTATTGCTTCCACCAAGTCTTTTACTACTTATTCCTTGTGCTGAAAGCTCACTTTCAAATGATGAAGGTATAACTCCAGTTCCCCCAACTAAAAAAACATTCTTTATACCTTTTGATTTTAATAAATTTAAAAGAGATGGTTGATTTTTCAATGAAGTATTTTCAACTAATGCTATAGGTGCATTATACTTAGCAGCTAAAGGAGTTGCACACAAAGCATCTGGATAATCTAATCCTGGAGCTAAAATAGCATACTCTGAGCTACTCCAACCAGTTTTAAATAACTCATAAGATGTTTCATATCTATTATTTCCATATAGCCTATTAGCTACTAAAGGATTACTTTCATATAAGTAATCTAATGCTCCATCCAACATAGCATTAATAAGTTTTTCTTGATAACTCCAATTTTTTAAATTATTAGCTTCATTTATATTAGTTAAAAAACCACATTCTACTAGACTTGCCGGCATATTAGTTTCTCTAACCACATGGAAATCTTCCCATTTAGCTCCTCTATTCACAGCACCAGTATAACTAATTAACTTACCTTGCAACTTTTCTGCTAAAAGCTTGTCTATATCTTTTTTATAAAACGTTTCTATTCCTGAAGCACTTACAGCTCCTGCAGAATTAATATGTATTGAAATAAAAATATTTGGGCTTGCATTATTAGCGCCTTTACTTCTATCCTCTAGTGATACATATACGTCTGAAGTTCTGCTCATAATTACTTTTATACCATTTGCCTCTAACTTATCTTTAAGTCTAAGTCCAAGATTCAAGGCTATGTCTTTTTCAATTACACCATTACCTTGAGCACCAGGATCATATCCCCCATGGCCAGGATCAATATAAACTACATATTGTGAATTTGATCCTAATGATGACATACTTAAAGATCTAGCACCTACCTTTTCAATAGAAACGTAAACTTCTTTTATATAATATTTTTCATCTTTTCTACCAACTACAAAAGTAGTACCTTCTTTTACTCCAGTTAATTTACTATTTACAATTTTAACTATTTCTTCATTTTCTGAATTCCATTCTATCCCACTATATTCCTCTGAATCAGAAAGTTTAAGTTCCTCTCCAATGTATATATATAATCCATCTTCGAAAACTACATTTTTTTCTCCATACTTTTGTACAATTCGCTTTAATTCTTGTTCTACTTGATTTGAATTGCCCCCATCAGCTCTTGCACTAGTATAAGATATAGGCAAAATAAATTGTAGAATAAGAGTAAGTGCTATTAAATAACCTATGAATTTTAAACTTCTCTTCAAAACCTCCATCCTTTCTTTCTATTTTTTATTTATATTAAATTTTACATAATATTATTATATCGTATAAATATTTTTACTTCAATAAACATAAATAATAAAATTAGGAAATAATTCTATAGTTTATGTAAATTTTACTATAATATCCTATAATATGATATAATTTATATTATTTATATTATTTATATTATTTATATGAATGGAGTTTTAAAATGAAAAGGAAATTTTTAAAAACCTCAATATTTTCACTATCTTTTTTCTCTGTATCAACTTTTGTTGTACAAGCATTCCCAATAGATTATATTGCAGGAAAAGATAGGTATGAAACCGCAGCATTAATTTCAGAAAGATTAGATTATTCTACAGCTATATTAGTGAATGGATTGTCATTAGTTGATGGACTATCAGCCAGTGGATTAAGTGGATGTTTAAATGCACCTATACTATTAACAGAACCTAATAGTATCCCTTTATCTACATTAAACAGAATTAAAAATACTTCTACTATATATTTAGTTGGCGGTTACGGAGTTATATCTACTGAGATAGAATCCCAACTTAAAAATCAAGGAAAAACTATCATAAGATTAGGAGGGAAAGATAGATTTTCTACCTCTTATTTAGTAGCAGATGAAATTGATAAAAGAACAGGAATAAATGAACTTTATTATGTAAATGGCTTAATAGGAGAAGCTGATGCTATGAGTATTGCTCCTGTTGCAGCTAAAAATGGGAATCCTATAATTCTAACAGATGGAAAAAGTACTAATTATACTAGAACTGTTAAATCATATGCAATAGGAGGTCTTGGTGTATTAAATTCATTTTTTGATAGCTTTGCTGAAAGATTAAATGGGCAAAATAGATTTGAAACAAATAATAATGTTATAAATAGATTCTTTCCAAATAAGACTCATATAAATTTAAGTAAGTCAGAAGAGCTTATAGATGCATTAACTGCTTCAGCTCTAAAGGATCCTGTTGTATTATTGGATATTAATTCAGATAAATCTGTAATTGGAGGAGCAAAAAGCGCTACTGTTTTTGGTGATATAAACCAACTTGCTATTAATAGAGCTAAAAGTTATCTATTTAATGATACAGTTGTATTTTATTCTCAACACCAAGATGATGAAACACTATTTGCAGGTAGTGCTATAGTAGATGCAATTAAGGCTGTGGGGGCTAAAAATGTATATGTTGTTCTTATAAGTGATGGTGATGAAAGTGGTGTGTTTAATGATTATAGGTATAACAATCTTAGTCTAGAAAAAAAGACTGCACTAAGAAACACCGAATTTAGAGCTGCTACATCACAATTAGGAGTACTAGAAAAAAATTTAATCTTTTTAAATCAACCTGAAAAGAATATAAATGAGAATGTGATAAAAGACATAATTATAGACTTTGAAAATAGATTTAGTAACGTTACTCATGTTACTCATAGTTATAAATATGATTTTCATGAACAACATCTAAAAACAGGTAACATACTATATAATTTGTATAAATCTAACCAAATAAAAGATTGTAGGTTCTTTGGAAGAAAAGAGCTTATGCCTACTATAAATAATAGAATGTTAATTGAAAGTATTTCTGATAATAAAAATGAAAAAGATAATATTTTAAAAGCTTGCTTTGAGTATAAGCTTGATAAAGCTGATATGGTAAGAGAAGGAATAGGATATAAGTCTGTATCTTCTTTGTTTGATAATCTTATATCTGATCCATTAAATATATCTTATCTTCATGAACCTGGACTTTGATATATAAATATTTATTACATTTATGTTACTAAATTGCAATACATCTTATGTTTATGATAAAATATTTTCTTGAAAGGAAGTGTAAAAATGTCACAGCTTGAAAATAATAAATCTAGAAAAAGAAAAAAGAAGAAGAAATCTTTAGGATTTAAGATCTTCATAGGCTTTTTATGCGTAATACTTGCAATAGCTATAGTCGGTGGAGGCTATGTAATAGGTCTACTAAACAAAATGGATAATATAAAACTAAATAAAGATAACTTAGGAATTGTAGAAGATGAGTTTAAAGAATATGATAATGTAAATAAAGTAAAAAATATAGCTCTTTTTGGTATTGATGCAACAGATGGTGAAACTGGTCGCTCAGATTCAATTATGATAGCTACATTAGATCCTGTACACAATAAACTTAAAGTAACATCTGTTATGAGAGATTCTTATGTGTCAATAGATGGCCATGGACAAGATAAAATAAATCATGCTTATGCCTTCGGAGGACCAGAATTAGCAATTAAAACATTAAATGAAAATTTTGGTTTAAATATAGAACACTTTATATCAGTTAATTTCTCTTCTTTACCTAAAATAATAAATATTTTAGGTGGAATTGATCTTGAAATAACTGATGAAGAGCTTCAATATATTAATGGCTATATTAATGATATAAATGCAAAAGATGGTACAAATTCATCCCATATAGGTTATTCTGGAGTTCAGCATGTAGATGGTACCCAAGCTCTTGCATATTCTAGAATAAGATATACTAGCGGTGGTGACTATGAAAGAACGCAAAGACACAGAACAGTTCTTGACGCTTTGTTTAATAAATTAACAAGTACTCCAGTATCATCATATAACTCACTATTAAATGAAGTACTACCATATGTTCAAACTAACTTAAACGCTGCTGATATACTTTCACTTGGAACAAAAGTACTTGGAATAGGAAATAACTTAGAACAAGATAGATTTCCTAGAGATGGATATGGTGAAGGTGCAATGATAGATGGTGTTTATTATTTGACTTTTGATAAAGAAACTATTAAAAAGCAGATGAGAGATTATATTTTTAATGATGTAAAATAAAATTGTATAAATAAAAGGAGCTGTCGCATTAGTGGATTAAAATCCGTTAGCGATAGCTCCTTTTTCTATTCTATAAATTAACTTTTTAAGTGTTATTTTTATTTGCATGTAAATCAGACTTTCTTTGGCGATTAAACTTTTTTGATGTCTCAAGTCTTTTTACTCTTTCTTCCAAAGGAGTTTTACAATTATTCCCTTTGATGCAGCTACCCTTGTAAGTGCAATCATTGCAATCTTCACAAACATAAATTGTCTTTTCACTTTCATATCCTGTCTTAGATTTTCTAATTTTTATATTTTCAGCCTTTAACTGCTTACCATTTCGACATATGTAGAAATCTTTTTCTTCATTGTAATCCATGTTTTCTATTTTACCGATATCATTTTTATATTTTCTTGTTTTTGATATTTCATAATTAGATGGCTTAATAAATGCTATTTGATTATTTTCTTCAATAAATGAATAGTTCTCCTCGCTTTC
>NZ_ASRV01000148.1 GCF_000401215.1 Clostridium sartagoforme AAU1
TTATACTTAAAACTGACCCACCTTTAACGAGTAAAGTTGACCCACCTATAATGGATAAACTATCCTAATCTTTGAACCAAAGATTAGGAGGAATAAAGGTGAAAGATGTGAGAGATTGGATAACAGTTAAAACAATGTATAAGAAAGGAGTTCCGATTCGGCAAATAGCAAGAGAATTAAAAATATCCAGAAATACAGTTAAAAGATTAATACGATTTGAAGAAGAGCCTAATTATAGGAAGCGAGAATATGAAACAAAGATTGATGCTTATCTAGAAGAAATCAGAGTTTGGTACCTTGATCCTGAATATAACTTCATTGGTACAAGAATTTACAGAGAGTTAAAGAAAATTGGGTATGCTGGAAGCATATCGCCGGTATACAGATATTTAAATAAACTAAAAGAAGATAAAATTAATATTCCATTAAAGGCTACAAAACGTATTGAAACACCCTTAGGTGATCAATCACAATTTGATTGGGCACATTATGTAATGACTATAGGTGGAGAAAAAATAACAGTTTATTGTTTTTCATTAATTTTATCAGCATCAAGGAAAAAAGCTATTATATTTTCTAAGTCTTGCGACGGCGAAGCTATATATGAAGCAATACACTTATTATTTAAGAAATTTGGAGGAGTAACAAAAGAATTATTAATAGATAACCCAAAAGCTTTAGTAGATTCTAATAAAGCTGGAGATGAAGTTAATTTTAATACTAATGCATTAAGATTAGCACATTATCTAGGAATATCTCTAAATACCTGCAACCCTTACAGGGCGAGAACCAAAGGTAAAGTAGAGAGACCTTTTCAATATATTGAAGAACAATTTGTGAAAGGAAATAAGTTTAATTCTATGACTGAATTAAATCAAGCTGCTGATATATTTATAGAGGAAGCTAATAATTCTGTCCACAGAACTACGCTAAGAATAACAAATGAGTTCTTTGTAGAAGAATCTCCACATTTAATACCGTTAAGAAGTAAACCTTTTATAATTTGTGACCTTAAAGAGAGAAAAGTAAGTTTAGATTCATATATTTCTGTAGATGCTGTAAAGTATAGCGTACCTGTTGAATATGTAGGTAAAAAAGTATCATTTAGAATAACATTAGGATATAAATTAGAAATATTTAATAAAGCTTTAGATATAATTGCATCTCATGAAATTATTAAGGATAAGGGAAAAATGATTACGGTAGATACTCACTATGGTGATTTAAATAATATTGCACCAAAATCTATTCCTGAAATAATAAGACAATTTGAAAATACATTTTCTAACGGGAAGATATTCTACAAAAACTGTATTCCATATTTAAAGCAACCTAGTTATCACCTGCGTCAAATAATTAAACTCAAGGAGTTATACGATATCGACTCGTTAGACTTAATTTTAAAGTATTGTATTGATAATAATATCTATGAAATTAAAGCTATAAAAACCGTATTAAAAACACAGTATTTTAATATTGTAAAAGGCATGAATTCAGAAGACAAACTCCTTACTATAAGTGAAACTAGTCGTGATTTATCTTATTATGAGGAGGATCAGTTTTAATTATGAAAGACATGATTAACACAGCACCAGAGCATATTAAATCTCTTCTTAAGCAATTTAAATTGTTAGATATTCAGTTAAACTATGAGGCAGAAATAGCTTACGCTATCGAAAATAATCTTGGACATAGAGAGTTTTTAGCAAGATTATTAGCCATCGAGGCTAAAGGAAAAAAAGAAAGAAATACTGAGCGTAATATTAAGGCTGCAAAATTTGAGGGAATAAAAACATTGGATGGATTTGATTTTTCCTTTCCTGATAAAATTAATGAAGCTAAAGTAAGGGATTTAGAAACACTAACATTTATAAATAACAAAGAAAATGTAATTTTAATCGGCCCGCCAGGCGTCGGCAAAAGTCATATTAGTATAGCACTAGGAGTATTAGCTTGTAGAAATGGGTTTAAGGTATTGTTTACTACTGCTCAAGAATTTATGGACAAGTTATATGCTAGCTATCTTCAAGGCTCTTTAGAAAGTAAATTTAAAGCCTTGCGAAAAGTAGATCTATTAATAATTGATGAATTAGGTCATTTTCAAATGGATAAAGAAAAAGAGAGCATATTCTTTCAAATCATCCGCCAACGATATGAAAAAAGCTCTCTAATAATAACTACCAATATACCACTAGGTAATTGGGATAAAATATTTACTAGCAAATTAGCTGCAACTGCAATACTTGATCGACTAATGCATCACTGTCACTTAATAAGTATAACAGGGGATAGCTATAGAGTAAAGGGGATTAAATAGGAGGATTTTAAAATGAAACCTGATCATAAAGATTTAGATTATGAAAAATTTATACATATATTTAATAATGAAGGAAAAAAAGCAGCAAAGGAGTTTGTTGCCAATACTACTTCAATTAATTATGACTATTTTGTTAGGTTATTAAAGAAATATACTAATTACGTATATAATAGGACATTTAAGAGATATGAACTTTCCGCTGATGAGTCTAGTACCTTTATGAGTATGGATGATTTAATAAACAAAGGAAAAGATGATGCTACAAAAGTTGCAGCATCTTTTCCTGAGAAAGTTTATTATAAAGATCCTATCGCTGTACTAAATATAGATATACTTCAAGATAGGCTTATAGAGATATCTAAGTATATTAAAATTAGTCAAAGTACCAAAAGTATTGAAATTAATATGGGCCGCTTACGCGAAAGCGGGTATGATCTTAGCGTTATAAGTTAAATATTGATGGGTCAATTTTATTTGCAAAAGTGGGTCAAAAGTAGTTGACAATCTACAATTTAATGT